>NZ_JBSHAO010000013.1:0-190315 GCF_053611545.1 Streptomyces sp. NPDC054796
GGCCGGGACACACTGTCCCGGCCCGCAGTCGTGCGCCCCGTGGTCCAGGAGATGGCGCTTCGCGTCAGCTACCGCTTCCGCTGCCGTAGGGGCGGGTGATGATCTCCAGGATGTGGCCGTCGGGGTCGGACCAGTAGACGCCGCGGCCCCCGTCGTTGTGGTTGATCTCGCCGGGGCGCTGGCGGTGCGGGTCCGCGTAGTAGGTGATCTTGCTGTCCTTGATGCGGCCGAAGATGGCGTCGAACTCGTCCTCGGACACGATGAACGCGTAGTGCTGCGGGGTGATCGGCCCGTCGCCGGCGTCGGCGAAGTCGAGAGCTACCTCGTTGCCGGTCACGACGGGGATGAACGGCCCGTACTGCGGCTGCACTTCGAGGCCGAGCAGGGTGGCGAGGAAGTCCGCCGACGCCTTCTTGTCAGTGGCATGGACGATGGTGTGATTGAGCTGAACAGACATGGCCGGTCTCTCCTGACGTCCCGGTGGTACGGCTCTGCTGACAGGCTTGTCCATTCCAACGGGAGTGACAAGCAACGCTATTTCGGAATGTGCTCGGCCTTTCGGCTTAGTCCTCGGGGCCCAGAACGGGACACCCGAGCACCGGGGCGCGGGGACGGGGAGGGGAAGCGATGAGGGAGAAGGAACGTACGGGGAGACGGCCGTCGGCCCGGGCCGGTGTCGGCGGCGGAGGCGGCGGTGGCGCGCGGGGAGGGGTGCTGCGGCTGGGCACGCTGCCCGTCGTGGCCACGGCCCTGACGGGCACGCTCGCGCTCTACATGGCGCTGGTGGCCTTCGGCAACATCACGGACTTCGGCACGAACCAGCAGTTCGTGCGGCACGTGCTCGCCATGGACACCACGTTCAAGGACGAGGACCTGATGTGGCGCGCGATCGAGTCGAGAGGGCTCCAGGACGCCGCGTACGTCGCGATCATCGCCTGGGAGACGGTGACGGCCCTCGTGCTGGTCTGGGCGACGGCGCTGTGGGCGGGCGGGCTGCGCCGCCCCGGCACGTACGAGCGGGCCCGCAGGGCGAGCACGCTGGGGCTGGTGATGCATCTGCTGCTGTTCGGCGCGGGGTTCATAGCTGTCGGCGGCGAGTGGTTCGCGATGTGGCAGTCCTCGGACTGGAACGGCCTGGACGCGGCGGCGCGCAACTTCGCCGTAGGCGCCTTCGTGCTCGTCCTCGTCCACCTGCCGTCCCGCCAGTGGAGCGCCGCGGGGAAAGACTGAGGCCGCGCGGCGACGCGACGCGCGCCACGGGGCGGGCCGACGGACACGACGAGCGGGCGGGCCCGGCCCGGACCCGCCCGCCGCGTCGGCGCTGACGCCGGTGGCCGTGACGGACCGGCGGTCCGTCACCGGCCACCGGCACCGTTGCCGTCGGTCAGTGGTGGACCGCGTCCTTCGCGCCGCGCTTCGCCGCGCCGACGGCCTTGCCCGCCTTGTAGGCGAGGGCGGTGCTGCCGGGCACGGAGTCGTACCAGTGCCGCTTCGCGAACGGCACGGTGTGCCGCGCACCCCTGTACCACCGCTTGCCGTGCTTGCCCGCCGCCTTGCTCGCGGTCCGGCTCGCGCGCCTGCTCGCCGACCCTGCCGTGTCCGCGGTCCTGCGCGCGCTGCGCGCGGTCTCCCGCGCGGCACGCTGGGCGGTCCGCCTGGCCGTCTTGCCCGCGCTCTTCCCCGCGGCCTTGCCCGCCGCGCCGAGCGCCTCGGCGTGCTCGCGCACGGCGGGCGCGTTCAGCGCGTCGAGGCGGCGCAGGGCGCGTGCCCGTCCCGCGCCGTGGCCCTTGCCGCCCAAGCGGCGGCGGGCCAGCAGCCCGGCGGCGGTCACGGCGACGAGCGCGCCACCGGCCGCGGCGATGGGCTTGGCGTTGCGGCGGCCGGATTCCACGGCGTGCGCCGCGGCCTCCTGGGTCCGCGTCTTCACATCCGCCTTGGCCACCAGTTCCTCGATGGTGGTGCCCAGTTCGTCGCGCGTGCGGTCGATCCTGGCGCGCAGGCCGTCGGTGTCCGTGACGCCGTCGGAGTCCGCGGCGCCCGCGCCGTTGGCCGCGCCCTTCGCGTCGGTGCGCGTATCGGCGCGTGTATCGGTGCTGGTACGGGTGTCCTTCGAGGTCATCGGCGTGTCCTGCCCTTCGTCCTGATCGTCTCGATGTCCGCCTGCACGCCCTCGATCGCCTGCCGCGGTACGGGCGGCGCCGCCTTGCGCAGCTGCGCCCTGCCCATCAGCGCGAGCACGCCCGCGAGGGCGAGCAGCACGCCGGTGACGACGAGCGCGGACAGCCACACCGGCCAGACCTCGGCCGGCCCGGCGATCCCCGCCGCCACCCCAGCCATGGCCGCGAGCAGCCCGAGGAGCCCGGCGGCGCCGTACAGCCCACCGCCGCGCCCGGCGCTCCGGCCCTTGACGTTCAGCTCCACCCAGGCCAGCCGCATCTCGTCCCGAACGAGCTGAGAGAGCTGCGCGGAGGCGCGGGAGACGAGCGTGCTGACGGGCGTGCTGACGGGCGTCTGCCCGTCCACGTGCCGCTTCCCTGTCTGCTGCGCTACGTCGGTCACGCCGGGCCGGGTACCTCACCTCGGGCCGTCTAATCGGCCTTCTCGCCGTGCCTGCTCAGCCCGCCGTCAGCGGGTAGTGGTCCGAGAGGTTGACGTAGGTGTAGTCCTTGCCCCAGCTCGACACCGTCCAGGGCTCGCTCTGCTCCTTCACCACGTGGTTCCGCCAGTTGTCCGGGCGGGCGTGGCCGCGGCGGTGCAGCACGTGGTCGAGGTCCTCGCTCGGGTCGTCGGGGTAGCGCTCGGCGGCGATGGAGTTCTCGTCCGTGTCGAAGGAGTACGGGTGCCCCGTACGCGCGTCGGCGGGCACGGCACCGGCGTTCGCCAGCATCGATTCGTACTCGTCGCCGTGCGAGTCGACGTTCAGGTCACCGGCCAGCATGACCTGCTCGTCCGAGGGGATGTGCTTCGCGTCGAGGAAGGCGTCGATCTGCCGGAACTGCGCCGCGCGGTCGGCGACGGCCTCCCCCTTGCCGCAGCCCGAGTCGGTGGACTGGGTGTGCGTGCCGACGATGTGCACCTTGGTGCCGTGCACGTCGAGCACCGCGTACAGGAAGCCCTTGTTGGAGTACGCGTCCGAGCCGCACGCGTCCGGATACACGTACTGCTCCTGCCGTACGATCGGCCACTTGCTCAGCAGCGTCACGCCGCCGTCCTCGGGGGTGGTCGCCGAGTACGCGCCGCCCGTGGCGTCCCACCCGCTCCTGCTACGTCCGACGACGGGCGTCTGGTGCGGGTACCGGTCGGCCGCGTTCCGCTTCAGTGCCTCGGACGAGGAGTTGTCGAACGCCTCCTGGAGCACGACCACGTCCTGCCCCTGGAAGAAGTCCGCCGCGGGAATCGCCTGGGCCCGGTGGTCCTGGCCCCAGTTCGGGTACAGGGCCCGACTCATCAGGAACGCGTTGTACGTGAGGACCTTCAGCCGGGGCGTCTCCGTCCGCGTCTCCGTCCGCTGTTCCGGAGCCTGACGGGAGGTCTTCCTGGCGGCCTGCCCTGACGCGTGGCCGACGGCTGTGGCGGGCACGGCCGCCGCCAGTACCGCCACGGCGGCCCCGACCCCGACGACGGCCCCCGCCGCCCTGCCTGCCCGTACCCGTATCCGAACCGGAATCCGCGCTATCCGCTTGCGCACTGCGTCTCCTGCGATGTGGGGGGTTTGCATGAGCCCACCCATCAAAGCAGCCCGCATTACTGGCGGGTATACACGCGTCCCACGGCACTGCTCCCTGGGACGCGAAAGGCCGCCTGCCCGGGTGGGCAGACGGCCTTCTGTCCGGTGCCCCCGGCAGGATTCGAACCTGCGACACCCGCTTTAGGAGAGCGGTGCTCTATCCCCTGAGCTACGGAGGCGGGAGGCCCCGTCGAGGAGCCCAGGACAGGTTAGCTGATCCGGCGTCGGGGTGGGGAACGAGTAAGGAGCCGGGGGCGGACGGCACGTCGGTACGGCAGTACGTCGGCGCGTACTGTCAGTAGGACAGCCCGTGCCCGAACCCGTAGAGCGTGGTGGACGGGGAGTCCAGGGCCGGGACGGTGACCGGGAGTTTGCCGCGTGGGGGCACCGTGCCGAAGAGGACGCGGGCGAGGGAGGTGAGGGCGGGGGCCCCGTAGGAGTACGTGGCGAGGTAGGCGGGGACCTCGGGGAAGCGGCGGATGTCGTACGGGTTGCGCACGGCCGCGACGATCACCGGGATGCCCGTGTCCATGAGCGCCTTCACCAGCGCCGCCTGGGCGACGCCCTTCTCCGCCCCCGCCGCGGCCGCGTTCGAGGACACCAGCACCACGTCGTGGGTACGCGCCACCGCCGCGGCCTCGTCGATCGCGGCCTGCTTCGGCACCGTGCCCGTCTCCAGGCCGGTCGCGGACTGCCCCTCGTACGCCGAGACCGCGGTCACCAGGTTCTTCACCTGCGTCGCACCCCACCCGGTGACCAGGACCGAGCGCGCAGTGGCGGGGGAGAGCGGGAGGACGCCCTCGTTCCGTACGAGGGTGACCGCGCGGTCGGTCAGGGAGGCCGCGGCGGAGAGGTGGGCCGCGCTGCCGACCGTACGGGCCGCGGCGGTCTCGCTGACGAACGGCCGCGGATGCAGGCCACGGCGCAGCTTGTGGGCGAGGATGCGCGTGACGGACGCGTCGAGCCGGGACTCCGTGACCTTGCCCGAGCGGACGGCGTCGAGGACGGCCGCACGGGCGACGTCGAGCTTCGGTGCCAGCACGAGCTGGTCGCAGCCCGCCTGGAGGGCCCTTACGGGGGCGATGTCCGGCGGGAAGTCGCCCGTCGCGCCGCCCATGTCGAGGGCGTCGGTGACGATGAGCCCGTCAAACCCCAGTTCCTCGCGCAGCAGCCCCGTGATGATCGGCTTCGACATGGTCGCCGGGACCCCGCTGGCGTCCAGGGACGGGACGACGATGTGCGCGGACATGATCGTGTCCACGCCCTGCTTGATCGCGGCCCGGAACGGGGGCAGGTCGATGCGTTCCAGCTCCGCGCGGCTGTGCGTGATCACGGGCAGCCCTGTGTGGCTGTCGGTCTCCGTGTCGCCGTGGCCGGGGAAGTGCTTGGCCGCGCTGGAGACGCCGCCCTCGTGGTAGCCCCGTACGGCCGTGGCCACCAGCGACGAGCACAGCGCGGTGTCCGACCCGAAGGAGCGCACGCCGATGATCGGGTTCTCGGGGTTGATGTTGACGTCCGCTACGGGGGCGTAGTTCTGGTTGATGCCCATGGCCGCCAGCTCCGCGCCGATGATCTCCGCGGCGCGGAGAGTCTCCTTGCGCGAACGGGTCGCCGCGAGCGCCATGTTGCCCGGGAACTGGGTCGCGGGCTCGACCATGCGGTAGACGACGCTGCCGCCCTCCTGGTCGATGGAGACGAGCAGGGGGACGCGGGCGCCGGTGCGGAGGGCGGCGCGCTGGAGCCCGTTGGAGAGCGCGGCGACCTGGCGGGGCTCGCGGACATTGTCGGGGCCGCGCCGCGCGTCGAAGTAGATGACCCCGCCCGGCTGGTACTTCGCGACGACCTCGGCGGGCGTCGCGACCCCGTACAGCGCCTGGTTCCTCGGGTGCGAGGTGTCGGCGGCCTGGCCGTAGACCTCGACCACGAAGAGCTGGCCGACCTTCTCCTCCAGCGACATCCTGCGCATCAGGGCCCTGGCGCGGGCCTGTACGTCCGCTGAGGCCGCCGAGGCAGTCGCGGTCGCCGAGGCCGCCGCTGAGCCCGCAGACGCGCCTGTGGCGGCCGTGGACGCGCGGGCGGCACCCGTCACGCCGAAGGCCGCGGCGACTCCGGCGGCCGAGGCGAGCACCTGTCTACGGGTGGCGGACTGCTGCTGCGTCGAACGCGTCGGGCGCATCGGAGCTCCTCACAGGGCGCGGGCGGGACAAGGGCGGACACGGCTGATCGGGTGGAGCGGGGGGCTCGACGGTTCCGGTGGTCTGGACGGGCGGGGCGGTCGGCGTGGTCGGGGCGGGGCACAGGGATGCCCGAGGGCGGGGAGGGCGGGCACGTGGGGTTCGCCGTACGGGGTACGGCCCGCGGAGCCGTACCGAGTCCTACGGAGAGGCCACATCGTCGCAGCGGCCCGGGGCGGAAACCAGATGCCACACGGGACTTCATGGGTCCAGTCCACTGACGGCCCCGGGCCGCTCAGGGCTGCTCAGCGCCGTCAGTGGCTGCGCGGAGGCAAGGGGACGCTGGGGGCTCGGGGAGGCCCGAGGCCCGGGGGCGCCGGAGGGGGCTCAGGCGGAGAGGCCCGCCTTGAGCGCGGTGGTCATGCGCACGACGCGCTCCGCCTGGACGCGCGCTGCCTTGCGGGCGGTGTCGTCGACGGGGTTCTCGCCCTGCGCGTCGACGTGGGAGGTGCCGTACGGGTTGCCGTCGACGAACTTCGACGCGGCCGTGTAGCCGGGCGCGACCAGGATGCCGCCGAAGTGGTGGACGGTGTTGTAGAGGGCGAGCAGGGTCGACTCCTGGCCGCCGTGCAGCGTGGCGGAGGAGGTGAACCCGCTGTAGACCTTGTCGGCCAGCTTGCCCTCGGCCCAGAGGCCGCCCAGCTGGTCGATGAACTGCTTGAGCTGCGATGTCACGTTTCCGAAGCGCGTCGGGCTCCCGAAGATCACCGCGTCCGCCCACTCGACGTCCTCCGGGACGGCCTCGGGGATGTCGGCGGTGGCCCGTACGTTCGCCGCCCACGCGGCGTTGGACTCGATCGCTGCCGGGGGCGCCAGCTCGGCCGCACGGCGCAGCCGCACCTCGGCCCCGGCCTGTTCCGCGGTGTTGGCGATCTCCTTGGCGAGGGCGGCGTTGGTGCCGGTCGAGGAGTAGTAGATGACGGCGACCTTGGCGGGGGCGGGAGTGGCCATGTGCGGGTGGCTCCGTTCGGGTTTGGGACAGGGGACGGCGTGGAGACGGACGGGCGTCGGCCAGCGCCGGTGTCAGTGCTGGTGTCAGTTCCGGTGTCGGCGCCGGTGCTTGGCCGGGGGCGGTCGGACGGTGGGTTCACATGCTTATGCCCGATTCTGGACCGGAGTGGCCGCCGGGGCATCCGTTGCCGGGTCGAGTGTCGCGCCGGATTCACCCGGCGGGGCTCCATGGGCCCATGGGGGCCTTGTGGGGTCCTGTGGCGGCCTGCGGGGCCTACGGGAGCCTGTTAAGCCTCGCGAGCCCCCTGTGACGCAGGACACGTCGGAGCCCCGAAATAAACGGGGAAGCTTTCCCCGTTTGAGCCTGTGTCTCCGCAAAGCGGGGAGCCAGTCCCCGGAACGTTCCGGAGGCGGAGCCCTACAGGGTTCTCCGTCTTCCGCGAGCGGCCCGGAACCGGAACCAGAGCTGGAACCGGGACCGGGGCCAGGGACCGGCAGTAGACGGACCAGAGTCGAGGAGCCAGGCCATGGGCAGCATCGGCACCGCACCCGCGGCGAACCGCAAGCACGCGGCCCCGAAGGTGCGCGCGGACGCCACCCGTAACCGGGAGCGGATCATCTCCGCCGCCCGGGAAGCCTTCGTCATCCACGGGGCGGACGCGCCCCTGGATGAGATCGCCCGGCACGCCGGGATCGGCAACGCGACGCTCTACCGGCACTTCCCCGACCGCGACGCGCTCGTACGGGGCGTCGTACTCGCCGTGACCGACCGGATCGCCACCCGTGCGCGGACCGCGATCCAGGAGGCGACGGCCGAGGCCGGAGGGGGCGGCGACGGTGCCGCCTTCGAGGCGGTGCGCCGCTTCGTCTTCGGTGCCGTGGAGGAGCGCGTCGGCGCGCTCTGTCCCATGCTCTCGGCCCGCTTCGACAAGGCGGACCCCGAACTCCTCGCCGCGCGTCAACGCCTGGAGGGGCTCGTCGAGGAGCTGATCGACCGCGCACAGCGTGCGGGGGAGCTGCGGCCCGATGTGGCCGTCGGGGACCTGATGGTCGCCCTCAGCCAGCTCACCAGGCCGCTGCCGGGCTCCGGCTGCGCCGAGATCGGCCGCTTCGTGGACCGTCACCTACAGCTCTTCCTCGACGGGCTGCGCGCCCCGGCGAGGTCCACGCTGCCCGGTCACGCCGCCACCCTGGAGGAGCTGCGCAAGGGCTCTTGAAACGGAACCAGGCGGAACCCGCCATGTGAACCGGACTTCCCTCCCCGTAGCGCTTCGTTTTCCCCGACCGGCTGGCCGGCCGACCGGTCCGGGACCACTGGCTGACGCCGTCACCGCGGCCGAGCCGTACCCGCGCCGTACGCGCAAAGACGCCCGTACCCGCCACCCGTATCCGCACCCTCCCCTTCCGCATCCGTAACCGAGGCTCTGGGCGGCCGTCCGTGGCCCGCGACCAACCGCCCGCACGGCCCCCGCCCGTCACTCCCTGGCAGCGACGCGCACCGTGACGCCACCCGGCGCCACGGCGCGGACCGCGCGCGCCGTACCCGCGCACCTGCGTGCCTGCGCCTGTGCACCTGTGTGTACCGGCGCATGTCATTTACGTGGCATTACGTCCCGTTTTCACTTACTCCGCACCGTGAGGTAGACCCACCCATGTACGATTCCGTGAGCCAGCTCGATCCGAGACGCTGGAAAGCGCTCGCCTTCATCGCCATAGCGCAGCTCATGGTCGTGCTCGACGCGACCATCGTGAACATCGCGCTGCCCTCTGCCCAGGCCGACCTCGGCATATCCGACGGCAACCGGCAGTGGGTCATCACCGCCTACGCCCTCGCCTTCGGCGGGCTCCTCCTCTTCGGCGGCAGGATCGCCGACCTGTGGGGACGCCAGCGCACCTTCGTCACCGGCCTGGTCGGCTTCGCCGCGGCCTCGGCGCTCGGCGGCGCCGCCATGAACACCGAGATACTGCTGGGCGCCCGCGCGCTCCAGGGCCTCTTCGGCGCGCTGCTCGCGCCCGCCGCGCTGTCCCTCCTCGCGGTGATGTTCACCGACGGCAAGGAGCGCGCCAAGGCGTTCGGCATCTACGGGGCCATCGCGGGCGGTGGCGGCGCCATCGGCCTGATCCTGGGCGGCGTACTGACCGAGTACCTGGACTGGCGCTGGACCTTCTACGTCAACATCCCCTTCGCCGTCATCGCGGCCGTCGGCGCCCTGCTCGTCATCAAGGAGCCCGCCGAGGCGCGCAACCGCTCCTCCCTGGACATCCCCGGAGTGGTGCTTTCGACGCTCGGCCTGGTGGCGCTGGTCTACGGGTTCACGCGCGCCGAGTCGCACGGCTGGGGCGATGGCGGCACCATCGCCATGTTCGTGTCGACGGTCGTGCTGCTGGCGGCCTTCGTCGCCGTCGAGGCGCGGGTGAAGGCCCCGCTGCTGCCCCTGCGCGTGATCACCGACCGGAACCGCGGCGGTGTCTACCTGTCGCTGGGCCTCGCGATCATCGCGATGTTCGGGCTGTTCCTCTTCTTGACGTACTACCTCCAGATCGTCAAGGGCTACTCCCCGGTGAAGACCGGGCTCGCGTTCCTCCCGATGATCGCGGGCATGATCACCGGTTCCACGCAGATCGGCGCCCGCCTGATGACGCGGGTGCAGCCGCGGCTGCTGATGGGCCCCGGCTTCGTGAGCGCGGCCCTCGGCATGCTGATCCTGACGCAGATGGAGGTCGACAGCTCGTACGCGACCCTCATCCTTCCGGCACAGTTGCTGCTCGGCCTGGGCATGGGCACGGCCTTCATGCCCGCCATGTCGCTGGCCACGCAGGGTGTGCGGCCCGCCGACGCGGGGGTGGCCTCCGCGATGGTCAACACGTCGCAGCAGGTGGGCGGCGCCATCGGTACGGCCCTGCTGAACACGATCGCGGCCAGCGCCACCACGTCCTACGCGGCGGCGCACGCGGCCGGGGCCACCACTGAGCCCGCGCGCCGTCTGCTCACGCTCCAGAGCATGGTCCACGGCTACAGCTCGGCCATCTGGTGGGCCGTCGGCATCCTCCTGACCTCTGCCGTGATCGCCGTGACGCTGGTGACGACGCGCGGCGGCCAGGGCGGGAGCGCGGCAGCCACCGACGGGTCCGACGGTGCCGCGCTCGGCGACGACAGCGCCGACGAGGCGGAGGCGCAGCGCATACCGGTGATGGTGCACTGAGCGTCCGCTGCTGAGCGCCTGAGTGCCTCAGCGGCCTGACCGTGCCGAGGGCCCCGTTCCCCAGGGAACGGGGCCCTCGGCGTGCGAGTGGGGGCCGTGGCCCGGAGTGGTCGAGGACTGCTTGAGAAACTGCTTCTTGAGGACTGCTCCTCGAGGGCTGCTCAGAGCCGCTTCGCGTAGTAGTGGACGTCATGGAAGCGCCCGAATTTGCGCCCTGCTCCGTCCAGTGTGCCGACGTGCTCGAAGCCGAAGCGGCGGTGGAGGCGGACGGACGCCTCGTTCGGAACCACGATCCCGGCGAACGCGCGGTGCAGATCCTGGCCCTCCAGGGCCTCGAAAAGGTGCTTGTAGAGCAACGTTCCGAGACCGCGGCCACCCGTGTCGGGGGCCAGGTAGACGCTGACCTCGACGGAGGTGTCGTAAGCGGGTTTCGGGCGGAACTGGCTGCTGGTGGCATAGCCGAGCACGCGAGAGGTACCGGTCTCCAGCGCAACCATGAGGCGGTGCGGACCGTCTTCCAGATGGGAGAGCAGCCAAGGACGTCGCTCTTCTGGGGTGAACGGTTCGATGTCGAATGTGATCGGCGTCTCACGGATGTAGTGGTTGTAGATGTCTGTGAGCGCCCCGAGGTCACCCTCGACGCCCGCTCTGACCAGTACCTCCGCGACGTCCGCCACCGTGGCCTGCCCCCTTCGTTGGCCGGGCAGGGTACTGCATGATCGGGAAAATGATGCGCGAGTTTGGGAATTCTGTCCGGATTCCCCTCGTTGAATCCCTCAGATGCAGGGCACTCGGAGAGTGTCCGAAGCAGCCACCCGGCCAGTTTTGAGTCCACTCGCAAGGGAGCACGCATGGCAACCCGTGCCGTCGCCCGTCGTCAGGCAACCGCGACCGGTGCCAATGACACGGCAAGCAGTGTTCGCGCCGCAGGCAGCGAAGTCGCGGACCGCGACCTGGTCGGCATGTATCTCGACGAGATCGCCCGCACTCCGCTGCTCGACGCGGCGAAGGAAGTAGAGCTCTCGCTCGCCATCGAGGCGGGGGTGTACGCGCGTCGAATACTGGACGGGGACGAGAAGCCCCTGACCTCGGACTCGGCGAGCGCGACAGCGTCCCGCGAAGAGCTGGAAGGCGTCGTCGCGGAGGGCGAGCGGGCGAAGGACGTCTTCATCCGCTCCAACCTCCGCCTGGTGGTGGCCGTGGCGCGGCGTTACCCGCGCAGCGGGCTGCCGCTTCTGGACCTCATCCAGGAGGGGAACGCGGGCCTGGTCCGCGCGGTCGAGAAGTTCGACTACACCAAGGGCTTCAAGTTCTCCACGTACGCGACGTGGTGGATCCGGCAGGCCATCACGCGGTCGATCGCCGACCAGTCCCGCACCATTCGGCTGCCCGTCCACCTGGTGGAGGAGCTGGGCCGTATCCGGCGCGTGCAGCGGGAGTTCAACCGCGAGCACGGCCGCGAGCCCGAGCCCGAGGAGATCGCCGCCGAGCTGAGCTCCACGCCCGAGCGCGTCACCGACGTGCTGGACTGGGCGCGCGACCCGGTCAGCCTCAACATGTCGGTGGACGACGAGGGGGAGACCCAGTTCGGCGATCTGCTGGAGGACACCTCGGCGGCCTCGCCCGAGCAGTCGGTGCTGACGCTGCTGCGCCGCGAGGAGCTGGACGATCTCATCGGCCGCCTCGACACCCGTACCGCCTCGATCATCAAGGCGCGGTACGGCATGGTCGACGGCCGGGAGCGCACCCTGACCGAGGTCGGCAAGCAGCACGGGCTGACCCGGGAGCGGATCCGCCAGATCGAGAAGCATGCCTTGCTGGAACTGAAGAAGATGGCCCACGACACGGGCTTCGACGAGGCGGCGTAACCGCGCACGATCGACGGCCGACCGCCCTTACTGGAGACGGCGCGAAAGCCGCCGCCCACCCCCTGAACGAGCCCCGATCCACTCCCCCGAGGGTCGGGGCTCTCTGCTGTCCGGGGGGAGAGAGGGCTGAGGCCTCTGGCGTGGGGCGGGACATGGCCCCGCACCGGGGGCGAGGGGAGGGGGAGGCGAGGCGAGGTGGGTGTCCGGTTGAGTCTGCGGGGGTGCCCGAGTCTGTTTACTTTTCCGTTCGGTAGTCGTAACGTGACGAGGAAACCACAGGAACGGGCACTGAACGGACCCAAACCCACATGTACGCACCGGAGCGTCAGCAGGAGATCCTCCGCCTCGCCCATGAGCGCGGACGGGTCGACGTGCCGTCCCTCGCGGCGGAATTCCAGGTCACCCCGGAGACCGTACGTCGCGACCTCAAGGCCCTGGACCGCTCCGGACTCGTACGACGGGTGCACGGTGGAGCCATCCCGGCCGGGCGGCTCGACTTCGAACCCGACCTGAGCGAACGCGAGTCCTCCGCCACCGAGGAGAAGGACCGCATCGCGCAGGCGGCGGTCGAGGAACTGCCCTCCGAGGGCAGCGTGCTGCTGGATGCGGGGTCCACCACAGCCCGGCTCGCCGCGGCCATCCCGGTGGAAGCGGACCTGACGGTCGTCACCCATGCCCTGCCCCTCGCGGCCCGGCTCGCCGACCACCCCGGCATAGACCTGCACGTCGTCGGCGGACGCGTACGACACCGCACCCGCGCCGCCGTCGACGCCTGGGCCCTGCGAACCCTGGCCGAGATCAACGCCGACGTCCTCTTCCTGGCCACCAACGCTTTCTCGCTCGACGGCGGCCTCACCACACCCGACCTCGCCGAGGCGGCAGTGAAGCGCGCCCTCATCGCGGCGGCCGGAGGCACCTCGCCAGGGGGGTGGGGCAAGGTCGTGCTCCTGGCGGACTCGACGAAGTTCGGCCGGACCCACTTCGCCCGCTTCGGCGACCTCTCCCACGTCGACCTGCTCATCACCGACACCGGCCTCAGCCCAGACGACGCCCGCGCCATCGAGCGTCAGGGCACCCACGTAAGGCGCGTTTGAACCCCATGACCGTCATCAACACCATCCTCACCGTCACCCCGAACCCCAGCCTGGACCGCACCTACGAGATCGTGGCCCTAGACCGCGGCGCAGTGCTGCGCGCGAGCACCGACCAGGTCGACCCGGGCGGCAAGGGCGTCAACGTCTCCCGCGCGGTGGCCGCCGCTGGACTCCGCACCGTCGCGGTGCTCCCGGTCGGGGGACCGGAAGGGGCACTTCTGACGCGACTGCTCGGCGACCTGGGAATCGAGGTGGCGGGCGTGCCCGTTCGCGGCTCAACCCGGGTCAACATCTCACTCGCCGAACCGGACGGCACCCTCACCAAGATCAACGCTGCGGGGCCCGAGGTGTCCACGGACGAGGCGGAAGCACTGCTGGAGACGGTCAACGCCCAGGCGTCGGCGTCCGGCGTCGGCTGGATCGCCTGCTGCGGCAGCCTGCCCCGGGGCCTGGCGCCCGAGTGGTACGCCGAACTGGTCGCCCGCGCCCACTCGATCGGCGCCCGTATCGCACTCGACACGTCGGGCCCAGCACTGGGCGCCGCGCTACGGGAACGCCCGGACGTCGTGAAGCCCAACGCCGACGAACTGGCCGAGGTCGTCGGCCGCCCGCTCGCGACAGTGGGCGACGCGGTCAAGGCCGCCGAAGAGGTACGGGCCGCAGGCGCCCGCACCGTACTCGCCAGCCTCGGTGCCACCGGACAACTTCTGGTCGACGGCGCCGGCACACATTTCGCCAGCGCCCCCGTCGAGGCCGTCCGGAGTGATGTCGGAGCCGGAGACGCCTCGCTCGCGGGTTTCCTCGCGGCGGGCGGTGCAGGGGCCGACGCGCTGGTCTCGGCCGTCGCCCACGGAGCCGCTGCGGTCCAGTTGCCCGGCAGCCAGATGCCGACACCCGCCGACCTCCGCCAGGACGCGGTCCGCGTCACGGCCGATATCCCCCTCGACCACCCCTTGGGCCACCCCCTACTCCCCGAAGTGCCCGACAGCGCCAATGGAGCCGTGCGATGAGCCAGTTGATCAATGCGGAGCTGGTCGATCTCGACCTGACCGCCTCTACCAAGGAAGAGGCCGCGCGCCTGCTCGCCCAGCGCATGGTCTCCGAGAGCCGCGTCACGGATCTGGAGGGATTCCTCGGTGACGTGGCGGCCCGTGAGGAACAGATGCCGACCGGCCTCGAAGGCGGCATCGGCATACCCCACTGCCGCAGCGCCCACGTCACCGAGCCCACGCTCGCCTTCGGCCGTGCCATCACACCCGTGGACTTCGGTGCCACAGACGGCCCCGCCGACCTGATCTTCCTCATCGCCGCCCCCGACGGCGCCGACAGCGACCACCTCACCATTCTGTCCAGCCTCGCCCGGCACCTCATGGACGAGGAGTTCACCGGCGCCCTCCGTGCAGCCGCCGACCCAGAGCAGACAGCAGCCCTCATCCGGGGCGACGCACCAGCGGAGGAGACCACGCCCGCCCCGGACGCCGCGTCCTCAGAGGGCGGGTCCCCAGGGCCGGACGAGTCGTCCACCGAACCCCGCGAGGGCGCGACCGGCGACCCCAAGTCCCGCGAGAGCGACCCCCGCGATGAAGCGGCCTCCCTTCCCGAGTCGCCCGAGAACACGTCCGGCGAGACTCACACCCCCGGAACAGCGCCCAGTACCGGGGGAGGCCGCCCCTTCCGCATCGTCGGCGTGACGTCGTGCCCCACCGGCATCGCCCACACCTACATGGCCGCCGAGTCCCTGGAACGCGCCGCGGGGGAAGCCGGAGCGGAGATCGTCGTCGAGACCCAGGGCTCCGCCGGGTTCGAACGGCTCGCCCCTGACATCATCGCCGCAGCCGACGGCGTGATCTTCGCCCATGACGTGGAGGTCCGTGAGAAGGAACGCTTCGCGGGCAAGCCCACCGTCGACGTCGGTGTGAAGGCAGCCATCAACCGGCCGGCCGAACTCATCGAAGAGGTACGCGGCAAGGCGGAACGCGGCGAGAGCAGCGCTCCCGCCTCCGTGGCACCCATGGACAACGAAGCCGAGAGTGGGGACGGCTTCGGCACCCGGCTGCGTAAATGGCTGATGACCGGTGTGAGTTACATGGTCCCGTTCGTCGCCGCGGGCGGCCTCCTCATCGCCCTCTCCTTCGCGCTCGGCGGATACGAAATCACCGAAGCCAAGTCCGTGGCCGACCACTTCGTGTGGACCGAGGTCCATAGCTGGGCCGCTCTGCTCAACCAGGTCGGCAGCCTCGCCTTCAGCTTCCTCGTGCCCGTACTCGCGGGATACATCGCCTACGGCATGGCCGACCGGCCCGGCCTGGTGCCCGGCTTCGTGGGCGGCGCCATCGCTGTCCAGATCGACGCCGGGTTCCTCGGCGGTCTTGTGGCAGGTCTCCTCGCCGGGGCCGTGGTGATGGCGATCCAGAAGGTGAACATCCCGCCCGTGCTGCGCGGCATCATGCCCGTCGTGGTCATCCCGCTGATCTCGTCGGCGGTCGTCGGAACGCTGATGTTCGTGGTGATCGGTACGCCCATCGCCACCGCCCAGAAGGCCATGACCGACTGGCTCGGCGGCCTCACCGGCGCCAATGCCGTCCTCCTGGGCCTGCTCATCGGCCTCATGATGTGTTTCGACCTCGGCGGCCCCGTCAACAAGGTCGCCTACGCCTTCGCGACCGGCGGCATCGCCACCGCGGACCCGGGCAACGGCAGCCTGATGGTGATGGCCGCGGCAATGGGCGCAGGCATGGTCCCGCCGCTGGGCATGGCCCTGGCCACAACTGTGCGCGGCAAGCTCTTCAACAAGGCCGAGCGCGAGAACGGCAAGGCGGCATGGGTGCTCGGCGCCTCCTTCATCACCGAGGGCGCGATCCCCTTCGCTGCCGCTGACCCGCTGCGCGTCATCCCCTCCTCCATGGCGGGCGGCGCCGTGACCGGGGCCCTGACGATGACTTTCGGGAGCACTCTCCGCGCCCCGCACGGCGGCATCTTCGTCGTGCCGCTCATCGGAATGCCGCTGCTCTACCTGGTCGCCATCGCGGCCGGTACCGCGGTCACCGCGGCGCTCGTCATCTTGCTCAAGGGAGTCGGCGCCCGTAAGCACGCCGCCGACGGGCGGGAGGCCGACCGGAACGTGCAGTCTGGCGCCACCACCGAGGCGGGAGCGGCCCAGGCCGGCTCCGGCTCCGCGAACGGCACCGACGGCAAGGTCGGCGTTCCCGCCTGACACCTTGTCGGACAGCCGCCGCCGGGTCTCCGGCGGCGGCTCCGTCCGCTCCATACGTCGTCGGCCCGGAAACCGGCAGAGGTGCCCACGTCCCTGCTCGTGCCCATCCACGTGCCCTGGCAGGGCTTCCGTCCGGGGCATCGGCACCGCGCCTCGGACGGCACCGGGGCCGAGCCCGCGCCGGGACGACCGGGGCACGCTCGGCGCGTTCAGCCCTGGCGCCTCGCGCCGTAGAGGTCGCCGTACGACGGGAAGATCCCGCCCGGGGTGTCCGCGCTCTCCGCTGCCAGGACCGCTTTGACCACCGCACGGGTCAGCACATCCGCTCCGGCCGCCAGCAGGTCGTTCAACTCGCCGTCCCCCAGAGCCCGCTCCTCCGTGGCCATCGCGAAGATGGTGTCCCCGTCGTGCATCAGGTGCACCGGCCGGACCGCCCGGGCCAGACCGTCGTGCGCAGCGCCCGCCAGTTTCTGGGCCTGCGGCCGGGTCAGCCCGGCGTCGGTCGCCACGACCGCAAGAGTCGTGTTGAGCGGTGGTCGCAGGGGCCCCGCCGTGCGCCTTGCCGTCTCCTCCCTGGCCTCGGTCAGTCGCCGCATCGCCTCCGCGTGCGTGTCCTCCTCCGGAGCCTGGGGGCGGCCGCCGAACAGCTCCCCGTACAACGCGCCCGTCACCGGGTCCAGCGCCGAGCCCGCCGCGTTCACCACGGCCAGCACGCCGACCGTCGTGCCCGACGCCAGCACTGTGCTCGCCGAGCCGACCCCGCCCTTCAGCCCGCCCACCACGGCTCCGGTCCCCGCTCCCGTACAGCCCTGCGGCACGGGCGCGCCCGCCTCTGTACGGAAGGCGGCCTCCGCTGCCTCCTTGCCCAGGTCCGGGCCCGGCCGGGCGCTCCACTGGCCCCCGCGTCCCAGGTCGAACAGGACCGCTGCCGGGACCACGGGTACAACCTGCGCCGGGTCGGGACCGACCTGGACGCCGCGGCCGTGCTCCTCCAGCCAGCTCATGACGCCGGAGGCGGCGTCCAGCCCGAAGGCGCTGCCGCCGGTCAGCGTCACCGCGTGGATCCGCTCCACCAGGTTCCGCGGATCCAGCGCGTCCGTCTCCCGGGTGCCGGGGCCACCCCCGCGCACGTCCACCGCTGTCACGGCCCCGCCCTCCGGCGCCAGCACCACCGTCGTGCCCGTCAGCCAGCCGTTCCCGGCCTTCTGCGCGTGTCCGACCCGCAGTCCCCGTACGTCCGTGAGTGCGTCGTGTGTCTCCATGTGGCATGGATACCAGTGCGGCGGGGCCGCCGTACCCTTGAAGAATGAGCACGAGCCCGCAACAGCCTGGCCGGGGCCCGCGACAGCCGGGCGATTCCATTCGGCGCGAGCCGGCCGATCCGGCTGCCGCGCTGATCTTCGACGACCCGCTGAGTCTGCCGTCCTCGGACGACACCGACCGTGGCTGGGGCGACCGGCCCTCCGGCGGAACTGGGGCCTCCGGTGACGCGGGTGCGGCAGCCGACCTCGCCCGTTTCCTGAACGAGAAGCCGCCGCACCACATCTGACCGCGCCACCTCTGGTGCGGAGCGTGGGCCGACGCGGTGACCCGGGTGCGGGCGCCGCTCACGGACGCCGCCCGCGTTGCGTTTCCCGCGTTTCCGCTACGGGCGGTTCCCTCGGACCGCGTGGTTTCTCCGCTGGGCGCTACTTCTCCATGGAGGCCGGGCCGCTGCCCGTGCCTCCGGTGCCGTCGCTCGAGCTGTCCGGAGAGCCCGTCGAGGCCGGGCCGGGGGAGTCCGCGCCGGGAGCCGTCGCGCCGTTGCGCTGGGCGACGAGCGCGTCGCGGATCTCCGTCAGCAGCTCGACCTCGGTCACTTCGTTCGGCATCTCGTCGAGCCCGGCCTTGGCCGCCCGGCGCTCCTTGTACTTGCTCATCGGCAGGATCATGAGGAAGTACACGACCGCCGCGGTGATCAGGAACGTCAGCGAGGCGCTGAGTACCGGACCCCACTTGATCGGCACACCGCTGATCACTTCGCCGGTGGTCTCGTTCACCTCGCACGGGGACTTGAGGCAGGACTCGTACTGGTCCAGATCCTGGGTGCCGATCGCGCCCACCAACGGGTTGATGAGTCCCTTGACAATGGCGTCCACGATCTTGCTGAAGGCAGTTCCGACGACGACGGCAACGGCCAGTTCGACCACGTTGCCCCGCATCAGGAATTCCTTGAATCCCGCCAGGAGTCCTGTCTTCCCGCTCTCGGCGGCTTTCTGCTCGCTCAACGAACTGCCTCTTCCCGAACCAACTGATCCAACTGCGTACACGGCGCACGGAGCGGATCACACGCGAAGCCAGCGCGTCCAGAAGCCTCAGCACAGTGTCACCGCCAGTCGGGAGGTGGCAGCCGCGCCGACGAGTTCGGTCGCCGTTTTTCGCGGCACCGCGAGCACGACAAGCGCCCCGTCGCCCGGGACAGTGTCGCCGGACTCGGGGACATCAGCCACTCGGACATTACGTGCCACTACTCGCGCAGAAGTCGACTCCCTGCTGCTCGCGATCACGTCTACCCGGTCATCGCGTTCCAACAACCGGACGGTCGCCGCGTCCGAGATCCGCACCGGCGCGATGACGGTGGCGCCCTCAGAGCCGCCGACCCGTTTCCCTTCCGGACGGGCAAGGGAACGGCTGCCGGAGTCCGCACCCGCCCCGGCCCCTCGCGGCGGTCCCGACGTGATCTGGCCGTCTTCCGTACGGGGAGTGGAGGCCAGCAGAGCGGTCGCCGCGACCGCTGCCACGACAGCCAGCAGCCGTCGCCTTCTCCGCATGAACCGCCGCAGCCCGTAGCGTCCGCGCCCGGCCCGTACCGGTGTGAATTCCGGCACAGTGCGACGGGAGAGCGGGGGCTGTGGGGATCGGACGGGTTCTCTCGCGCCACCTGAGCCGGGCGCACGCCTGGGGTCGAAGTCTTGGGACACGACGCTCACCGCCTGCGGTCGAAGAAGTCGGTCTACCGCAGCTACAGTGCAGGCTTTCCGAAAATCCCGCTGGCGCCTGTGGCTGGCCGGGCCACTGTGGAAAACGCGTTCACCCTCACGCGTCCAACCGGTCTCACCCGGCATTCAGAACCTCAGCGGTCCCGCCCCTGCGCGCCACGGTGACGTTCCCGAAGCCTCCGAGTACCGGGCCGCCTCGGCGGCCCGGTCAGTCCCCGCTCGGTTCGGCCAAGCCCGGCCTCATCAGCCGGACCCGGGCAGGCACCCTTACGGCAGCGCGATCCCGGTGTCGAGCCCGGCCAGCGCGTTGCCGCAGCCGCAATCGCGCTTGGTGGGCAGCTTGCCGACAGCGTTGAAGAGCACCTCACGCAGTCGCCCGACGTTCTCGCCGAAGACCCGCAGGACCTCCTCGTGCGAGACGCCCTCGCCGGTCTCCGCACCCGCGTCGAGGTCGGTGACGAGAGTGAGGGAGGAGTAACAGAGTTCCAGCTCACGGGCGAGCACGGCCTCGGGGTGGCCGGTCATGCCGACGACGGCCCAGCCCTGCGCGGCGTGCCACTGCGACTCGGCGCGAGTGGAGAAACGGGGCCCCTCGATGACGCACAGCGTGCCCCCGTCGACCGGCTCCCAGCCGTACTCGCGCGCGGCGGTCAGCGAGGCTTGGCGTCCGGCCTCGCAGTACGGGTCCGCGAAGCCCAGGTGCACGACGTGGGGGACGCTGCCGTCGGGAAGGGGATGGCCGTCGTAATACGTCTGTACGCGCGACTTGGTGCGGTCCACCAGCTGGTCGGGCACGAGCAGAGTGCCGGGCCCGTACTTGGTCTGGAGCCCGCCGACCGCGCAGGGCGCCAGGACCTGACGCACGCCCGCGGCGCGCAGGGCCCACAGGTTGGCGCGGTAGTTGATGCGGTGCGGCGGCAGGTGGTGCTTGCGGCCGTGCCGCGGCAGGAAGGCAACCCGTCGGCCCGCCAGTTCGCCGAGGAAGAGCGAGTCGCTCGGCTCTCCGTAGGGGGTCTCGACAGTGACCTCTGTCACGTCGTCGAGGAATGAGTAGAAGCCGGACCCGCCGATGACGCCGATCTCTGCCTGTTCGCTCATGCCGCTCACCCTAAGGGCCGCTGCGCGGGCAGTGGACGGGGGCCGTACACGCGAGAGCGGGCGCCCTGCGACAGGGCGCCCGGCATCAAGCGTAGGTCAGGCTGGGCCGTACCCGGGACGAGTAAAGCTCGGGCAAGGGGCCGGATGGAGAGGGCCGGGAGCCGTTGTGGCGGTCGGTCGGCAGGCCCGGTGACCGGTCTCCGGTCAGGCGGCCGAACTGCTTGCCTTACTCGTGCTCTTGGAGTCGCCCTTGCTGGACGTGCTCGACGAACCGGAGTCCGAGGAGGACGAGGACGTCGAGGAGCTGGAGTCGCTGTCGCTCTTGGACGAGGACGACGAGGAGTCCGAGGAGCCCTTCGAGGCCGGGGTGCTGCTCGACGTGGAGCTGCGGCTGTCGTTGCGGTAGAAACCGGAGCCCTTGAAGACGATGCCGACGGCCGAGAACACCTTCTTCAGGCGGCCCTCACAGTTGGGGCACTCGGTCAACGAGTCGTCGGTGAACTTCTGCACCACCTCAAGGCCCTCGCCGCACTCGGTGCACTGGTACTGGTAGGTCGGCACGTTCTTCCTCCTGGCACTCTCACTCATTGAGTGCTAACGACGCTCCATAGTGCAGTATTCCCGCGCGTCAGTCCACTGCGACCGGCGTACGGTGACCGACTCCACGTGCTGTGACCCTTCCTTCGGAGGGCGTGGCGAGCCGTCCGCGGAAGGCAACGAGCACGGTCAGAGCCAGTCCCGTGCCCACGAGCGGCGCGAGGAATCCGCTGCTCGCGCCGAAGCTGTCGGTGAGCTGTCCCGAGGCCGTCGTACCGGCCGCCTGGCCCAGTGCTACCGCACCCGTCAGCCAGGTGAACGCCTCCGTGCGAGCGGTCGCGGGGACCAGCATCTCCACCAGCGTGAAGCTCGTGATCATGGACGGGGCGATGCAGAGCCCCGCGAGGAGGCCCAGACCGCCCAGCAGCGGTGTCCACGGTCCCAGCTGCGCCACGCCCGCCAGGGCCATGGTCGCCAGCACGAGTGCGGGGTAGGCCGCCAGGAGGCGGGCCCGAGGGCTGCGCTTCCAGTGGATGGCGCCGACGGCGAGGGCCGCGAGCATGTTTCCTCCGGCGAAGACCCCGTAGAGCACGCCGTTGATGCCGGGCTGGCCGGAGGACTGCGCGAAGGCGGCCAGGGAGACCTGCATGCCGCCGAAGACCGCGCCGATGCCGAAGAGGAGCGCGATGAGCACGCGGACACCGGGCGCCGAGAGCGCGGACGCCCGCTTCTTCCGCGCCCGGTCGGCGCCGCCGTCGACGTCCTGGCCCGCGTGCGGGGCGGCGTGGGGCCTGTGGCGTGCTGGTACCGGCTGGGTGCGGCGCTGCGCCGCGAAGACCAGTCCGCCGAGCGTCATCAGCACGGCCTCCGCGATCAGTCCGGCCGCCGGATGTACGCCGGTGCACAGGGCCGTGGCGATGACCGGGCCCACGACGAAGGTGAACTCGTCCGTGACGGACTCGAAGGCCGCCGCCGTCGTCATCAGCGGAGAGCCCTCCAGCCGAGCCGCCCAGCGGGCACGCACCATCGGGCTGATCTGCGGGGTGGTCGCGCCCGCCGGTACGGCGGCGGCGAACAGGGACCACAAGGGCGCGTCCAGCAGCGCCAGCGCCGTCAGCAGGCCGATGAACAGGGCGTGCAGGAAGATGCCGGGAACCAGCACGGCACCTTGCCCGAAGCGGTCGGCCAGCTTGCCGCTCTGCGGGGCGAGCAGGGCCATGGCGACACCGGCGGTCGCCGATACGGCGCCGGCCGTGCCGTACGAGCCGGAGGTGTGCTCGACCAGCAGAACGATGCCGATGGTGAGCATCGCGAACGGCTGTCGGGCGAGAAATCCGGGGAGCAGGAACGTCCACGCGCCGCGGGTGCGCAGGAGCTGGCCGTATCCGGGGCGTGATGCGCCCTTGTCGCTGTCGTGAGAAGTGGTGGCCGGGGGTCTCACGGCCGGGCCTTTCTGCCACCTGGTAGCGCGGTTGATCACGTTCGATCGCAGACGTTCCTGCGCGAACGCGTTGTCACGCCCTTGCGTGAACGCGCCGAGGGCTGTCCTCTCGCGCATGACCTGTCCAGGCCGCGCCAGCCCTGCATCAGGCAGAGTCGGGTGAAACTTGCCTTCAAAAGGGTAACGGCTGACGGCGCGTCCCCGCGAAGGGCCGCGTCCCGGCGCAGTGCGGGAGTGCGGCGACCGGAGCGCGCGCCTTCCTCCAGGAGCGCCCGCACCCGAGGACCGCTCGCGCTCGGCTCGCCCCGCGCCTCGGTTCTCGGCGTCGAAGGCCCCGCGGGCCACCGCTCCCCCGGAGGGGGCGGAAGGGGCAGTCGGGCTGCCCTCCACGTTCGCGCGCGCCGATCTGCCCCTCCCCGCCCTTCCGAGCGTCCCCGCCGTCCCTCAGCGCCGTAGGCCCGTGCTGCCGCCCGTGCCGAGCCAGCCCGCCAGCTTGCCGCCCCGGCCGACGGCCAGGAGGCGCCGTTCCGCCGCGTCCCGCACCTCGTCCGTCGCCACCACCAGGAGTTCGTCCCCGTGCCGCAGCACGGTCGTGGGCAGGGGGACGAAGCTGGAGCCGCCCCGTACGACCAGGGTGACGGCGGCCCCGTGGGGCAGGCGCAGTTCCGTGACCTCCACGCCGTGCATCTTGGAGGCGGCGGGGATCGAGACCGACAGCAGGTGGCCGCGCAGTCGCTCCAGGGGAGCGGATTCGATGTCGACGTCGAGGGCCTCGGAACCGTTGCCGAGTTCCAGTTTGCGCGCGAACCAGGGCAGCGTCGGGCCCTGGACCAGGGTGAAGAGGACCACGAGCACGAAGACGATGTTGAAGATCCGCTCGCTGTCGTCCACTTCGGCGACTCTCGGGATGGTCGCCAGGACGATCGGCACAGCCCCGCGCAGGCCCGCCCAGGAGAGCAGCGCTTTGTCCTGCCAGGGGTGGCGGAACGGAATCATGCTGACCAGAACCGAAAGCGGACGGGCGACCACGGTCAGCGCTAGTCCGATGACGACCGCGGGCAGGAAGTCGTCGCCCAGGTCGTGCGGGGTGACGAGCAGGCCCAGCAGCACGAAGAGCCCGATCTGTGCCAGCCAGGCCAGTCCGTCGGCGAAGCCCCGTACGGCGGGGCGGTGCGGCAGCTTCGCGTTGCCGAGGATCAGCGCGCACACGTAGACGGCCAGGAAGCCGGAACCGTGTGCCAGTGCGCCACCGGCGTAGGCCAGGACGCACAGGGCCATCACGGCGATGGGGTAGAGGCCGGAGGCGGGCAGGGCCACACGCCCCAGGCCGAGCGCGCCCAGCTTGCCGACGGCCAGGCCGATCAGGAGGCCGATGGCCAGTTCCAGCAGGATCTCGCCCAGCAGCAGGTACCAGTGGTCGGGGCTGAAATCGAGCGTGGAGAAGGCGACGACGAGGATGACGACCGGAGCGTCGTTGAAGCCCGACTCGGCCTCCAGGACGCCCGTGAGGCGCTTGGGCAGGGGCACCCTGCGCAGCACGGAGAAGACCGCCGCCGCGTCGGTGGAGGAGACCACGGCGCCCATCAGCAGGGAGGTCTGCCAGTTGAGGCCGACCAGGTAGTGGGCTGCGCAGGCGGTGACCGCCACGCTCACGCCGACGCCCAGGGTGGAGAGTACGGCCGCGGCGGGTACCGCCGGGCGGATCTCGTGCCACTTGGTGCCGAGGCCGCCTTCGGTGAGGATCACGACGAGGGCCGCGTAGCCGAGCACTTGCGTCAGTTCGGTGTTGCTGAAGTCGACTCCGAGGCCGTCCTGCCCTATGGCGATGCCGATGCCCAGGTAGACGAGCAGGCTGGGCAGGCCGCTGCGCGAAGAGAGGCGTACGGCGACGACGGCGACGAGGAGGACCAGGGCGCTGAGGAGCAGCAGTTCGTTGAGACGGTCGACAGTCAGGGGCGGATCCTCTCTTCGGGGCCTTGGCCTCGCTGCCTCGCCGCTCCGCCACCGTCCCGGTCAGGAGGGGCGCGCGACGGCTCGCTGCCTTGTGGCGTGCTGGCTTCGCTGGGGCGTGGTCGGCCGTTTCCTTGCCGATTCCTTTTTGATCTTCTTAGTTCGTTTGGGTAGCTAATAATTTACCATTGCTTGAACGTTCCAGCTTCGTAGCTGGTGGCTCGCTGCACGGCCGTGCGAGGGCTCGTCCTATGGTTGCTCCAGCACGGATCCGTCCGGGCCTTCACGCACAAGGTCCACCCTGCCGCTCGAAGGACAGCGATGCCCGCCAAGAAGACCTCGCGACGCGCCCGCCTGATCGTGATCGCAGTCGTGTTGCTGCTCGTGGCTGGCATCGGCGGCGGCACGTTCTGGACCATCAGTACGGTGCGGGACTCCTTCCCGCAGACGACTGGCTCCCTCAAACTCAAGGGCCTCTCCGACCCCGTCACGGTCAAACGCGACAGCAGCGGCGTCCCGCAGCTCTACGCGGACAACTCCAAGGACCTCTTCCAGGCCCAGGGTTACGTCCACGCCCAGGACCGCTTCTGGGAGATGGACGTACGCCGCCACATGACGTCTGGGCGGCTCTCGGAGATGTTCGGCGCGGGCCAGGTGGAGACCGACGCGTTCCTGCGGACGCTGGGCTGGCGGAAGGTCGCCGAGCAGGAGTACGCGAAGCTCTCCCCCGAGACCAAGAAGAACCTCCAGTCCTACTCGGCCGGCGTCAACGCCTACCTGAAGGACCACAAGGGATCCGCCGCCTCCGTCGAGTACGCGGCCCTGGACATCACGGGCGACTACTCGCCGCCGAAGTGGAGCCCCGTCGACTCCGTCGCCTGGCTGAAGGCCATGGCCTGGGACCTGCGCGGCAACATGTCCGACGAGATCGACCGCGCCCTGATGTCCAGCAGGCTGACCAAGGACGAGATCGAGGATCTCTACCCGGAGTACCCGTACGAGCGGAACAAGCCGATCGTCGACGGCGGCTCGGTCGATCCCGCGACCAAGGAGTTCGACCCGGAGGGCGGCGAGACGGCCTCCGAGAGTGCGTCGGGCCAGGGGTACCAGCAGGCCGCCAGCAACGCGGGCACGCAGTTGGACCGGATCTCCAAGAAGCTCGACGAGATTCCCTCGCTCCTGGGGCCCAACGGCAGCGGCATCGGCTCCAACTCCTGGGTGGTCTCCGGCAAGTACACGACCACCGGCAAGCCTCTGCTCGCGAACGACCCGCACCTGGCGCCGCAACTGCCCTCCCTCTGGTACCAGATGGGCCTGCACTGCCGCACCGTGAGTTCCTCGTGCCCGTACGACGTCTCCGGGTTCACGTTCTCCGGGATGCCCGGCGTCGTCATCGGCCACAACCAGGACATCTCCTGGGGCATGACCAACCTGGGCGCGGACGTCACCGACCTGTATCTCCAGAAGATCAGGGACGGCGGGTACGTCTACGACGGCAAGACCGTCCCGTACAAGACCCGCAAGGAGACCATCAAGGTCGCGGGCGGGAAGAACCGCGAGATCACCGTCCGGGAGACCAACAACGGGCCGGTCATCTCCGACCGTGACTCCGAGCTGCGGAAGGTCGGCGACGAGGCGCCCGTCGACAACGCGGCACCCGACCGCAGCGACGGCTACGCGGTCTCCCTCCGCTGGACCGCGCTGTCGCCCACCAAGTCCATGGAAGCCGTCTTCGAGCTGAACAAGGCGTCGGACTTCAAGGAGTTCCGCGCGGCGGCCCGTGACTTCGCGGTGCCCTCGCAGAACCTCATCTACGCCGACACCAAGGGCAACATCGGCTACCAGGCCCCCGGCCGCATCCCCGTCAGGGGCGCGGGCGACGGCCGCTACCCGGCGCCGGGCTGGGACCCGCGCTACCGCTGGAAGGGCTACGTCCCCCAGTCCGCGCTGCCCTGGGAGTACAACCCGGACCGCGGCTACATCGTGACCGCCAACCAGGCCGTCATCGATCAGGAGAAGTACCCGTACCTGCTGACCGAGGACTGGGGCTACGGCGCCCGCAGCCAGCGGATCAACGACCTCATCCAGTCGAAGGTCGAGGACGGCGGGAAGATCTCCATGGGCGACATGCAGACCATGCAGATGGACAACAGCAGCGAGATCGCCAAGCTGCTGGTGCCCTACCTCCTGAAGGTCGACGTCAAGGACAAGTACGTCCGGGAGGCCCAGAAGCTCCTGGAGGGCTGGGACTACACCCAGGACGCCGACTCGGCCCCGGCCGCCTACTTCAACGCCGTCTGGCGCAACATGCTGATGCTCGCCTTCGGAAACAAGCTCCCCAAGGAGCTGCGGGTCAAGGGCGACTGCCTGAACGTGCGCCCCTCGGACGACTCCGGTCCCATCGACGACCTGGAGGGCAACGAGCTACTGGTGCGCGAGTGCGGCGAGCGCAAGCCCGACTCGGCGCAGCCGGACGGCGGCGACCGCTGGTACGAGGTCGTACGGAAGCTCATCAAGAACCCCGACGACGAGTGGTGGAAGACCGAGGGCACCAAGCGCCGCCCCGGGGACAAGAACCGCGACGAACTGCTCTCGCACGCCATGAAGGACGCGCGTTACGAGCTGACCGCCAAGCTCGGCAAGGACATCGACACCTGGAGCTGGGGCCGTCTCCACCGGCTGATGCTCAAGAACCAGACCATCGGCACCAATGGCCCCGGCTACATGCAGTGGCTGCTCAACCGCGGCCCCTGGGACCTCGGCGGCGGCGAGGCGGCCGTCAACGCCACCGGCTGGAACGCGGCGGGCGGTTACGACGTGACCTGGGTGCCGTCCATGCGCATGGTCGTCAACCTCGGTGACCTCGACAAGTCCCGCTGGATCAACCTCACCGGCGCCTCGGGGCACGCGTACAACTCCCACTACACCGACCAGACCGGAAAGTGGGCCAAGGGCGAGCTGCTGCCCTGGGCGTTCTCGGAGAAGGCAGTCGAGAAGGGCACCGAGGACAAGATGGCGCTGACGCCGTAGACAGCCGCGTCAGCTCGTAGAGGGCTGTGAAGAGGGCCGGGTTCCCCCTGTGGGGCCCGGCCCTCTTCTTTGCCCGGTCCCCTTCACTGCCCTGCCTCGCTCAGCCGTCCTGCGTCCCGGCCGCCCTGCGCTCCTCAGCCGTCGAACCGACGTACACCCGACGGCGTCACCGCGGCGTGCA
This sequence comes from Streptomyces sp. NPDC054796, assembly GCF_053611545.1. NCBI lineage: Bacteria > Bacillati > Actinomycetota > Actinomycetes > Kitasatosporales > Streptomycetaceae > Streptomyces > Streptomyces sp. NPDC054796. The sequence continues at coordinate 27,507 of NZ_JBSHAO010000013.1, forward strand.
CGGCCCTGTCGTGGGGCTCGGCCGGGACGTGGCCGATGATCTCGTCGTCGTACAGCAGGACCGTCAGCAGGGGCCCGCCCTCCTGCTGCCGCGCCCCCTCCGCACTGGGGACGGCGTGGGCGTCGAGGCGCTCCAGTACGCGGTCGTACGAGCCGCCCCCGCGGCCCAGCCGCATGCCCTGTCCGTCGACCGCCAGCCCGGGCAGCAGCACCACGTCCGCCTTGGTGACCGCTTCCGGGCCAAACCTGCTTCCACCCGGCTCCAGGAGCCCCCGCCCGGCGCGTACGAGTGAGCCGGGGCCCTCGTACGCTCCCCAGTCCAGGTCGTTGTCGGGCAGCAGCACCGGAAGCAGAACCCGCACGCCACGGGCGCGCAGTGCGTCCAGGAGGGGGCGGGTCCCGGGCTCCCGGCCGACCGACATGTAGGCGGCGACGGTATCGGCCGCGGCCACCTCGGGAAGTTCCTGTGCCCGTTCCGCGAGAAACGCCGCTCTGGCCGACGCGTCATCGGCAGTCAACCGAAATCTCACCGCCAGGATGTCCTGTCGCAACATCCGCTTACTAGCGTGAATCTCGCTCACGTTGTGCCCAAATCCTTCCTGTGTCCACATAAGGCAACAAACACAGCGGACACTTACCTTCCACATAAAGTCAGTGGTTATGGTGCGGGACATGACTACTTCACGTACGAGGATCAGCAAGGCTGTCATCCCCGCAGCGGGCCTGGGCACCCGCTTTCTGCCCGCGACCAAGGCCACGCCCAAGGAGATGCTCCCGGTCGTCGACAAGCCCGCGATCCAGTATGTGGTCGAAGAGGCGGTCACAGCCGGTCTCTCCGACGTCCTCATGGTCACAGGCCGGAACAAGCGCCCCCTGGAAGACCATTTCGACCGCAACTACGAGCTTGAGCAGGTTCTTCGCGACAAGGGCGACGGAACGAAGCTCGCCCGCGTCGAGGAATCCAGTGACCTGGCGACGATGCACTACGTGCGCCAGGGCGACCCCCGCGGTCTCGGACACGCCGTCCTCTGCGCGGCCCCCCATGTGGGTGACCAGCCCTTCGCCGTGCTGCTCGGCGACGACCTCATCGACCCCCGGGACCCCCTGCTCGCCAGGATGACGCAGATCCAGGAGCAGCACGGCGGCAGCGTCATCGCCCTCATGGAGGTCGATCCGGCGAGCATCCACCTGTACGGCTGCGCGGCTGCCGCGCCCACCGGGGAGGACGACGTCGTCAAGGTCTCCGACCTCGTGGAGAAGCCCTCGGCCGACGAGGCGCCGTCAAACCTGGCGATCATCGGCCGGTACGTTCTCGACCCCGCCGTCTTCGAAGTCCTGCGCAAGACGCAGCCGGGCCGCGGCGGCGAGATCCAGCTCACCGACGCTCTCCAGGCCCTCGCCTCCGACCCGTCCCTCGGTGGCCCCGTCCACGGCGTCGTCTTCCGTGGCCGCCGCTACGACACCGGAGACAGGGGAGACTATCTGCGGGCCATTGTCAGACTGGCATGCGAACGTGAGGACCTGGGACCGGACTTCCGGGACTGGCTGCGCAGTTACGTCAGCGAGGAGATGTAGGGCATTGAGCAAGACCTGGTCGGTCGACGAGCACCTGGAAGACATCCTCCGCGGCGTACGCCCACTGGAGCCCATCGAGCTCCAGTTGCTGGAGGCACAGGGCTGCGTCCTCGTCGAGGACGTCACCGTGCCCGTCTCCCTGCCGCCCTTCGACAACAGCTCGATGGACGGCTACGCGGTGCGCACGGCCGATGTCGAGGGCGCGAGCGAGGAGTTCCCCGCGGTGCTCACGGTCGTCGGGGACGTCGCCGCGGGCAGCGGAGACCTCCCCGCCGTCGGACCCGGCCAGGCCGCCCGCATCATGACCGGGGCCCCGCTGCCCCCCGGGGCCGAGGCGGTCGTCCCCGTGGAGTGGACCGACGGAGGGACGGGCGGCGGCCCCGCCGATTCCATGACGCCCCGGGGCGAGTCTCCGGGCGGCGCGGAGGGCGAGGTCCGCGTCCACCGCGCGGCTACCCAGGGAGCGCACGTACGGTCGCGCGGAAGCGACGTCCAGGCGGGCGCGGTCGCGCTGAGCGCCGGTACGGTCCTGGGGCCGCCGCAGGTCGGCCTGCTCGCCGCCATCGGCCGCGGCACGGTCAAAGTCCGCCCGCGCCCGCGCGTGGTCGTGCTGTCCACGGGGAGCGAACTGATCCAGCCAGGGGAACAGTTGGGGTCCGGCCAGATCTACGACTCCAACAGCTTCGTGCTCACCGCCGCCGCACGCGCGGCGGGCGCGATCTCGTACCGCGTGGGTTCGGTCTCCGACGATCCCGAAACCCTCCGTTCGACCATCGAGGACCAGCTCATCCGCGCGGACATCGTCGTGACCAGCGGCGGTGTGAGCGTCGGCGCGTACGACGTGGTCAAGGAGGCGCTCTCCCAGATCGACGACGAGGAGGGGAGCGTCGAGTTCCGCCGCCTGGCGATGCAGCCGGGCAAACCCCAGGGCTTCGGACTGATCGGCTCCGAGCGCACCCCGATCCTGGCCCTCCCGGGCAATCCGGTGAGCGCGTACGTCTCCTTCGAGCTCTTCGTGCGCCCCGCCATCCGCACCCTCATGGGCCGCGATCCCGTCCGGCGCACGCCCGTACGCGCCCGCCTGGAGAGCGAGAAGCCGCTCACCTCGGTCGACGGGAAGCGCCAGTTCCTGCGCGGCAGCTACACGCCGCCCCCCGAGGGCGAGACCGTCGGCACCGTCTCGCCCGTCGGCGGCGCGAGTTCACACCTGGTCGCCGCGCTCGCCCAGGCCGACGCGCTCATCGACGTCCCCGAGAAGACCACGGAGGTCGCCCCGGGCGAGGAGCTGACTGTGCTCCCGCTCGACTGATCCGGGCGCCCCGGGCGCCCCGGATGCCCCTGGGACACCGGGTCGGCGGTTCACCGGATCAGCGGTTCTCCGAGGCGTACGCGCCCGGCCAGGGCCCCTGGAGCGTTGGGAGCGGCGTGGGACGCCCGTAGGCCCGCGTAGAGCCGCGTACACCCCCGTACGGCCGTGTCGCGGCCACGTACGCGGGTGTAGGCGGCGTCGGCCCGGCACTCGGACGTCCCACGCCGAGGTGTGACCGGTACCGTGTCTGGGCACAGAGACGGACCGGGAGAACGATGAGCAGCGCCGAGCAGCAGCACCTCACCCATATCGACGAGGCCGGGGCCGCCCGCATGGTCGACGTCTCCGCGAAGGACGTCACCGCGCGCACCGCCCACGCGACCGGCCGCGTGCTGGTCTCGCCCCGTGTGATCGAGCTGCTGCGGGGCGAGGGTGTGCCCAAGGGAGACGCCCTGGCCACCGCCCGTATCGCGGGCATCATGGGCGCCAAGAAAACCCCGGATCTCATCCCCCTGTGCCACCCGCTCGCCCTGTCCGGGGTGAAACTCGACCTGTCGGTCGCCGACGACGCGGTGGAGATCGCGGCCCGGGTACGGACGACCGACCGCACGGGCGTCGAGATGGAGGCCCTGACGGCGGTTACGGTCGCCGCTCTGACGGTCATCGACATGGTGAAGGCCGTCGACAAGTCCGCCGTCATCACGGACGTACGTGTCGAGGAGAAGACCGGCGGCAAGTCGGGGGACTGGACCCGCGACGAGCGGCCGGAAGAGTCGTCGAGGCCCACGCAGGAAGGAGCCGGAGCGTGAGTGGCACGCACGGCATGGACGGCACGCACGAGGGCAAGGGGGCACACGGTGCGCGGGGTCCGGACGGCCCCGACGCCCCCGGCACGCCCCGTACCCCGTACCGCGCACTGGCCGTCACCGCGTCGAACCGCGCCGCTGCGGGCGTCTACGAGGACAAGGGCGGCCCCCTCCTCGTAGAGGGCCTCAAGGGGATGGGTTTCGAGACGGAGGGGCCGAGCGTCGTCCCGGACGGCGAACCGGTCGAGGAGGTGCTGCGCGCGGCCGTCGCCGCCGGCTTCGACGTCGTCCTCACCACCGGAGGCACCGGCATCTCGCCGACGGACCGCACCCCGGAGATGACCCGCCGGGTGCTCGACTACGAGATCCCCGGCATCCCGGAGGCGATCCGCGCCGAGGGCCTGGCCAAGGTCCCGACCGCGGCGCTTTCCAGGGGCACAGCGGGCGTCGCGGAGGGCACCCTGATCGTCAACCTCCCCGGCTCCTCGGGCGGGGTGCGCGACGGGCTCGCCGTACTGGGCCGCCTGCTGGTCCACGCCGTCGACCAGGTCCACGGTGGCGACCATCCCAGAGGGGGAGCCAACTGAACGCCTCCTGGCCGGTCGAGCTGACGGACGGGGCAACGGCCCTCCGTCCGATACGGCTGCGCGACCAGCGTGCCTGGCGCGAGGTGAACCTGCGCAACCGCGACTGGCTGCGCCCCTGGGAGGCCACTATCCCGCCCGCGCTGCCCGGCCACGCGCCGCCGCGCCGCCCTACGTACCGTCAGATGGTGCGCCACCTGCGCGCTGAGGCCCAGGCGGGCAGGATGCTGCCGTTCGTGGTGGAGCACGAGGGGCGCCTCGCGGGGCAGTTGACGGTCGCGGGGATCACCTGGGGCTCGATGTGCTCGGGCCATATCGGGTATTGGATCGACAGGTCCGTCGCCGGCCGAGGGGTCATGCCGACGGCGGTCGCGCTCGCCGTGGACCACTGTTTCCGTACGGTCGGGCTGCACCGCATCGAGGTGTGCATCCGCCCGGAGAACGCGCCGAGCCGCCGGGTCGTGGAGAAACTGGGTTTCAGGGAAGAGGGTCTGAGGCCCCGTTATCTCCACATCGACGGTGGGTGGCGGGACCATTTGGTGTTCGCGCTGACCGCCGACGAAGTCCCGGAGGGGCTGCTGAACCGCTGGCACCGCACGAGCCCCGGGCGATCCACGGAAATAAAATAAACGTTCGATACGTGTCGCGGAACGACTCCCTCATGGCCATTTGTTGGCCACATTTGGTGACGCGGATCTCAGTAATCACAAAAAAAGTTCGAGAGATCAGCCAGATCGTGCGACACACCGCCGTATTTGGCAGATGGGCCCGTGCGATCCCCTCTACCGTGTGAGGGTGAGCAGCAGTGGCCTCATCTACGCAGTCATCGTCGGGGCCTGGGCCGCCTATTTGGTGCCGATGTGGCTCCGTAGACAGGACGAGCTGAACGAGGCCCGTCCGACGGAACGCTTCAGCACCGCAATCCGGCTGTTGTCCGGAAAAGCGGCCATGGAACGGCGCTACGCGAAGGACGCCGAGCGGCGCGAGGCGGAAGCCTCGGACGCCCGGCCCGGCTTCGCCGAAGCCGCCGACTCCGGTCCGGCCGACGGTGACGTGGCGGAAACGAGTGCTCCGGACGCCGCGGAGGACGCGGTCGACGTCCGGGCCTTCGCCGACCCCACGACCATGATCGGCGGCTCCCTCCCCGAGGCGCCCACCGCGATAGTGGCTCCCCCCGGGGACCCCGGCGCGGCGGCTGCCGCCTCCGGTTCCCGCCGTGCCGCCGTCTCCGCGGCCGAACGCGCCGACCGGCCCGGTCGTGACGGTGTCACGGCCAGGGCCGAGCACGAGCGGGTACGGGGCGAGCGGGCGCGGGGCGGTCGCGTACGGGACAGTCAGGCCGCAGGTCCCGCTTCCGGTTCCGGCCCCGCTGCCGGTTCCGCTTCCGGTTCCGGCTCTGCGGGGCGCTCCGGTGCGGGGCGCGGAGGGCGCGGTGAGGGCGACGACGCGGAACGTGGCGTCGCGCGGCAGGGCCGCGCCGACCAGCGCGGCCGGGACGTCCGGCGTGACGGGCGTGACGGCCGCGACGGGCGTCCGCAGGGCAGCAAGAACAAGCGGGCCAAGGTGCTCGCCCGGCGTCGGCGCACCACGATGGCGCTGTTCCTCGCCTTCACCGCGGGCGCCATCGTCGCCGCGGTCGGCGGGCTGGCGTTCCTGTGGGCGCCCGGAGTTCCGGCCGTGCTGCTGAGCATGTACATCGTTCACCTGCGCGTCCAGGAGCGCCGCCGCTTCGCGGTGACCATGGACAGGCGTCGGGCGGAGGACGCGGCGCGGCGGCTGCGCGAGCGGCGCTCGCGGCAGCGCGCCGCCGCCACCGAGGTCCATGAGCAGAGCGGCGCGGCCGAGGCCGAGGCGGTCCACGGGACCGGTGCCGAGTACGCCTCCGCGCACGGCGCCCTGGCCGAGGAGGAGCCCGGCGCCGCCGACCGGCGTGCGCTCGTCGAGCAGACGGACCACGCCGAGTGGGTCGACCAGCAGCGCGGGCGTGACCGCGAACAGGGCGAGGGCGAGGGCTGGGACCCGGTCCCGGTGCCCCTGCCGACATACGTCAGCGCGCCGGTCGCGCCGCGTGCCACGCGCGGTGTGGACCTGGAGGCCCCGGACACCTGGAGCTCGGCCCGCTCCAGCACGGTGGACGGCGGTCGGTCGTCCCGGAGCGAGCCGGAAGCGCCCGGCGGCGCCACGTCGTCCCCGGACAGGGGCGCCGCCTCCGCGCCCGAGCCGGACCCCCGGGCCCGGCGCCCACGCGAACGGGGCCGCACTCCGCTCTTCGACCAGTACGAGGACGAGGACCGGCCCCGCGCCGCCAACGAGTGACGGGGCCGGGGCCTTCCGGTCCCGATCCTGGTTCCGGTGCTGTGGCGGGGAGCGTGGCCGGGCCGTGAACGGGCTCACGACGGATGCTGCCGCGACCGTCATGACCAGCGCGGGAACGGATTTCCTCATCACCCGATGGGGATGCTAAAGTTTTGAGCGTTGCAAGGGCCTGTGGCGCAGTCCGGTAGCGCATCTCGTTCGCAACGAGAGGGTCAGGGGTTCAAATCCCCTCAGGTCCACAGCACGTCAGAACCCCTGTCGGAGAGATCCGGCAGGGGCTCTTTCTGTTGCCGTGTGGCCGTGAGGGGCGGGCGCGTATGGGGCCGGCGGCGAGGCAGCAGTGGGGCCTTTGGCTTCGCGGCCGGTGTGTGTCAGACCCGGCACGTAGGGTGAAACCAGCGAATCGAACGGACTCACGCACCACCTGCGCGACCGCGATGAGGGACATCACCGGGAGGGAATCGTGGCCAGGGAACGGGACTTCGGGCCTGTCCAGCTTGCTGACTGGCTGGGGCTTGAGCCCAGGACGGTACGTCGGGCCCAGGCGCGAGGGCTCATACCGCCACCGGACATCGATGACGAGCGGTGGTCGCTCGGGCTGGCGAAGACGATCCCGGACCGGCTCGTAGAGATCACCGCGGCCTTTGGCGACGGGGAGGCCGCGTCGGGGAGCACGGGGTCGGCCCCGAAGGAGCCGCGCCGGGCCGGTGCCGCGAAGGGGCGCAGCTTTGGGCCCTACCAACTGGCCGGAAGGCTGGGGCTGGAGAACTGGCAGATCGGGCGTGGCCAGCAGAAGGGCGTGGTCCCGCCGCCGGACGTCGACGGCAAGCGGTGGTCGGAGGCGGTGGCCGACATGCTCGCGGGCCGCGTCGAGGAGATACGCGCCACGGTGGGCGATCACCCCGGGGTCGGCTCGGTCAAGGCAGCGGAGCATCTGGCGAGCCGTACCGGGCTGGAAGTTGATCGCGTCGACGTGCAAGCTCTGGCCGGGCGGGGCCTGTTGGAGCCCGTGGGGACCTTCAAGGAGCACCCCATGTACTCCCTGGACGACTTGGACGGCCTTCCCGCGGAAGAGGTCGGTGCCACGGTGAGGGAGCGTGAGGACTGGCTTGCCGCCAGCATGACGGGCAAGGAGGCCGCGGCGTATCTGGGTTGGCCCCTCGGCACGTTCGAGGTCACGGCCGAACGCGGCGGCGTACGGGCGGGCAGGCTCGGGCGGTATGCCAGGACGGACGTGGACGGTCTTCGCGAGGACGCGTAGGGCTGGCCCCCCGGGAGGCGAGGGGCTTCCTGGCGGTCATGGGGCGCGCCCCTGGGGCGGGATCCGTTGGGCCCCTGCTCCGGGGGTTTCGGTGGTACGTGTCCGTAGGGCCGTCAATCGGTCCGGAAACCGGTGAGCGTCAGGCTGTGGCCGGAGTGAGTGTGAAGATTCCGCAGGGCCAGATGTAGTCGGACTTCTTCGGACGGAGGGTTGCCGGGGAGTGGGCGCGCAGGGCGCGTAGTTCTCCTCGCCTCGGCAATCCCGGTCGCTTCGCTGAAGTTGGCCGACCGCGTCGAGTCGATTACCGGGTATTGCGGCTCGGCGTTGAAATCGCCGAGGATCGCCAGCCGTGGCGGTGGTCGGCCGTGTGTGACCTTGATGAGTTCGTTCACCTGCTGGGCCCGGCCGCGTCCACCAGTGCTCTGCTTTCCATCAACCGCGCCCTGGGGCCTGTTCGCCGCTCGTCACCTCGTGGCGCGGGCGGGGACCCGGGCGAGCCAGGCGTCGGCTTGCTGTGCGGACGCGGTCCCAGGCGCGGTGACGTGCGTACCGTCCGCCGTGAACTTTTTCGCGCCGCCCTGCATCGAACGCTGTGTCAGGGCCCGTGGGCGGGCCGGCCGATCGTCGGCCCGGGGAGCCCACGGGGTGGTGGCACGGGGGTGAGGGGATTTCTGGAGGGGCGGTCGGCAGGAGCTGACCGGTGGAATTGTTTTCTTCGGGCGTCACTTTTTGGTGGCGTCTCACAAAGACGTGCCCCGGTGCCTTTTCGTTGAATTCGAAGGTGCCGGAAAGAGTTATGCCATGAATACACTCGGGGCGTCATGGATGTGTAACAGAGGCCCCGAGAAGTGGAATTGGCCCGGGTGAGCGTGGTTATCTGGGTGCAGAGCAAGGGAGCGGTTAACGCTCCTTTTCGCAGGTTCGGTTCGGTCGTACGGGAAATTCGTGACCACGTATTTCCGTCGGACCCGACGGGCCTGCCGCACTGAACTCCGGTGTTCTCGCCGTCGAAGAGCGAGGGCATCGGCCGCCGCGACCCGCGGCGGAATGATGTGGGGTCAGCCCCCGGCCCCACGCATGTCAGGGCCCCTGCCGGAGGGATTCGGCAGGGGCTTTGGCGCGTTCAGGGGCCGTCCGGGAGGTGGCGGAGGCGGGGAGGGCGAGGGGGCGCTGGAGGACGATTTCGCCGTCTTCGTAGGCGCCGGTTTCCCGGAAGCCCGAGGTGGCGTAGAGGGCGCGGGCCGCGTGGTTGGAGGGGACGACGCTGAGGCGCATCGTGGTGTAACCGTCGGCCCTGGCCGCTTCGATGAGGGCCGTGATGCCCGCGCGGCCGAGGCCCCGGTGCTGGAAGCGGCGGTCGATCATGAAGCGGATCAGGGCGATGGTCCGCGGCTGTGACGCGACGGGCGCCAGCAGCGCGAAGCCCGCGAATTCCTCCTCGGCCAGCAGTACCAGGGGGCGGGCTGCGGGATGGGCCCACGCGTCGGCGAGGGAGCGCACGTTCGGGGCGACGAAGTCGCGCTGCTCCTCCCTGACTTCCAGCTCGATGACGGCTTCGTAGTTGTCCGCCGTCACCGGCTCCCACCGCGCGTGTCGCATCCCCCAGACCCTAGTCGCGCTCCCCGGGGAGACTCACATCCTTTTCGACGCGTCCCACGTCCGTGTCAAGTGGTCCGGTTCCGGCAGGCGTGGTGCGCGATGTTTCTCCGCCGTGGAGGCCCGGCCCGGAGAGCCGCACCGGGGGCCGACGGCTCAGCCGTGGCCGTCGCCGGACAGGGCCGCCTCCAGGTGCTCGCGGAAGGTGGCCGACGGGTAGCGGACGACGTCGGGGCCCAGCACGCGGTCGACGGCGTCCGGCGAGTGCTCGGAGACCTCGGCGGCGAGCACTGTGCGGCCGGGCGGTACGGCGTCGGCCAGGGTCTCCAGCGCCGCGTTCGTCTCGGTCGCCCTGCGCGCGTCGCGACCACCGCCGATGAGGCCCCCGGCGCTGAAGCCGATCATGGCTCCGACCGGCCCGCCCAGCAGCCCGACGAGACCGCCCACCAGGCCGCCGACGGCGAAGCCTGTGGCGTGGGTGTGGTCGACGGTCTCGGGGATGTCGAGGGTGCCGTCCTCGGCCCGGGAGATGAGCGTGGCCTCGTGCAGCCTGATGTCACCGTCGGAGTGGGCCTGTCGCAGCGCGTCGAGTGTCCCGTGTGCTTCGTCGGCGCCGTGGTCGGTGAGGTCCAGGAACAGCATGTTCTCGTCCATGGGCCCACTATGCCCACGCGTCGTGGGCGGGGCGCGAGCGGCAGCACCGGGAGTGGGGCGAGAATGGTGTTATGTCTCAGTTTGCACCCCCTGGTGGTGGTCAGCGCCGCCCGGAGTCTCCGGGGTCCTCGGAGTCCCGGCAGCCGGGCCGTTCGCACGCGGATCCCCCGTACTCCCGTGGCGCCCGCGAGACCCGTGAGACGGGCGGTGACGCCGTTGGCGGGCTCCCCGACTCGCCACTCGTACGGATGGCGGCGGGCAAGAGCGCGCACGCGCTCGTCGTCGCCGGGATCGTCGCGTGCGCCCTCGGAGTGCTGGCGCTGGTGTGGCCAGGGGTCACGGTCGTGGTCGCGGGGGTCGTCTTCGGCGCGTATCTGGTGGTCAGCGGGGTCGTGCAGGTGGTCTCCGCCTTCGGTACGCGGCTGACGACGGCTACCCGCGTGATCGGGGTGGTCAGCGGCGCGGTCTCGGTGCTGGCGGGGCTCTTCTGCTTCCGGGGAGAACTCCAGTCGGTGCTGCTGCTCGCGCTGTGGATCGGGGTGAGCTGGGTCCTGCGCGGCATCACACAGCTCGCGGGCGCGGCGGGGGACGCGCAGGCGCCCGCGCGGGGCTGGCAGATGTTCCTGGGCGCGGTGAGCGTGCTGGGAGGCGTCGTGCTGATCGTGGCCCCGTTCCCCTCGGTCACGGCCTTGACCGTGGTCACAGGGGTCTGGCTGCTCGCGCTGGGCATCGTCGAGCTGGTGACCGGCCTGCGGCTGTGGCTGCACCTGCGGCAGCGGTAGGCGCAGACCCAGCCCCAGATCCAGCCACAACCGCAGGCGCAGCCGCAGCGAGGCCAGGGGCGCCGGGGGCAGGAGCGGGGCTGAGGCGGGGCGAGCAGGAGCGGGGGAGGGGCGCCGCACTGGCGCCGTCGGCTCGGTGCGGGTGAGGGTAGCTCCATGAGCATCGCGTTCCTCTTCCCCGGTCACGGCTCCCAGCGCCGCGGCATGCTGCACCGTCTGCCGGACACCACCGCGTCCGCGACCGTCCTTGCCGAGGCCGACCTGGCCCTGCGGAACGCGGGCGCAGGCCCGGGGGCGGGGAGGGGGCCGGGCGCGGGTGGAGGTTCCGGTTCCGGGGACGGTCCCGTACTGGACCTCTCCGGGGGCATCGCCGAGCTGGACACGGCCGAGGCGCTGGAGAAGTCGCCCGTCGCGCTCCACCTCGCGCTGCTGATCGCCGGTGTGGCGGGGGCGCGGGCCATGGCGGAGGACGAGGGTGTGCCGCCCGGTCTCGTCGTCGGACACGGCGTCGGCGCGTTCGCGGCCGGGGTGACGTGCGGGGTGCTCACCTTCGAGGAGGCGCTCAGGGCCGTACGGCTGCGCGGCGAACTCCTCGAACGCGGTGAGGAGCCCGGCGGCATCCTCCCGATCCGGCTCGCCCAGCATCTGGCCACCGTCAGGCGCCGTCCGCAGACCGTGCCCTACCTGAGCGGCTTCTACGGGCGCGTACTGCGCGAGGACGCCAACGCCGTCTTCGACGACATGGCGCGGTGTGCGGTGGGACCGCCGCGCTGGGACGAGTCTGTCGCGGCGATGGCCGCCGAGGGCGTCGACTGCTGCGTCGAGATGCCGCCTGGGCGTGCCCTGAGCGAGCGGCTGGCCGGTGGGGCGCCCGGGATACGCGCGGTCTCCGTGGAGGAGTGGGGGATCGCGGAGGCGGGCGAGCTGGCGCGCGCCGTGGCCGGTATCGCGGACCCGTCAGGCGCGGGTGAGGGCATGACCGAGGAGGACTGGGGGCCCGACGGACCCATTCCGGCCGGCTGGGGCGGTACGGGGGCGGCGGGCGGCGCGAACCCGGACCGCCCGGCCGACGCACCCGGCGTCCCCGGTGTTCCGGGTGGCCCCGACAGCCCCGGTGCCCCGGCTGGCCCTGGCGCCCCTCATCACACCGGTGCGCCGGACAACCCCCGGTAGCCCTCACGGCCCCGGTGCTCTGGCAATCCCGTCTGCCCGGGGAGCCCCGTTCCCCCGTGGAGCCCTGTTCCTCCGGGGATTCCTGTTCCTCCGGGGAACCGCGTCCCTAGGGGAAACCCCGTCCCTCCGGGGAGTCCTGGTGCTCTGGCAACCCGTCCCTGCGGGCAACCCCGCCTCTACGGGGAGCAGCCCTGGTGTACTGGCAGCCTTTGTCCCTCCGGGGAGCCCCGGTGCCTCCGACAACCCGTTTCCCCTGGCAACCCCGTCCTCCCCGGGGAAACCGCCGCCCCAGGGGCCCTGGCGCCGAGGAAACCGCCGCCCCAGGGGCCCCGTGCCTCCTGCGCACCCGATGCAGCCCGTGCGTCCCGCGCTCCCGGGGAGCCCCGGTCAGAGCGGTTTGGCGTAGCAGCGGCTCTTGGCCTCGAAGCGGTAGTGCCCGAACTTCTTCGTCGGCTCGTAGCCGGAGGAGGTGTAGAGGGATATCGCCTCGGGCTGCTCCGTGCCGGTCTCCAGCACCATGCGTGTGCGTCCCGCCGCGCGGGCGTCGTCCTCCAGGGCGGCGAGTATGCGGCGGGCGAGGCCCTGGCCGCGGACCTCGCGGATGACGAACATGCGCTTTATCTCGGCGTCGCCGTCCGAGTACCCCTCGTCGTTGAGGTCCTGCGCGCGCCAGCCGCCGGTCGCGACAGGGTGGCCCTCTTCGTCGTAGGCCACGAGATAAACCCCTCGCGGCGGGTCGAACATCTCCGGCTCCAGGGGTGTGACATCGCCCTCATCGCCGTAGCGCTCCGCGTACTCCAGTTGCACGACATCGTTGAGTTTGCGCGCATCCGGGTGGTCGAAGCGCACGGGAAGGATCTGCATGCCCGCATCGTAAGGTTGCAGAAATGCTCAAGGTGATGACGGCGAACGTGACGTCCGCGACTTCCCGCGCGGCTGCGAGGAGCGTGTCTTGCTCAAGGTGACAACGGTCAACGTGAACGGCCTGCGGGCCGCTGCCCGCAAGGGCTATGTCGAGTGGCTGGCGGACACGGAGGCCGATGTGATCTGCCTCCAGGAGGTGCGGGCCGAGGGCCACCAGCTCGCCGACGAGGTACGCGAGCCCGAGGGCTGGCACACCGTCTACGCCCCCTCCTCCGCCAAGGGCCGCGCGGGCGTCGCGCTGCTGACGCGGCGCGCGCCTGAGCGGGTACGGGTGGGCTTCGGTACGGCGGAGTTCGAGGAATCGGGCCGCTACGTAGAGGCCGACCTCCCCGGGCTGACCGTCGCCAGCCTCTACCTGCCCTCGGGCGAGGTGGGCACCGAGCGGCAGGACGAGAAGGAGCGCTTCATGGTGGCCTTCCTCCCGTACCTCAAGGACCTGCGTGAGCGCTCGGCCGCCGAGGGGCGTGAGGTGCTGGTGTGCGGCGACTGGAACATCGCGCACCAGGAGGCCGACCTCAAGAACTGGCGCGCCAACCGCAAGTCCTCCGGCTTCCTCCCCGAGGAGCGGGACTGGCTGTCGCGGGTCTTCGACGCCTCGGACGGTGGCTACGCGGACGTCGTCCGCGCGCTTCACCCGGGCGTCGAGGGGCCCTACTCGTGGTGGTCGTACCGTGGCCGGGCCTTCGACAACGACACGGGCTGGCGCATCGACTACGCGGTGGCCACGCCCGGCCTGGCCGCGCGCGCCGTCAAGGCGGTCGTCGAGCGGGCGCCCAGCCACGATCTGCGCTGGAGCGACCACGCGCCGGTGACCGTGGACTTCGCCGACCGGTAGGCAGGACGACGGGGCGGGCCCGCGTTCCCGTGTTCCCGTGCCCCGTGATCCCGTAGCCCCCGGGGCGCGCGGCGCGCGGTCTTGCCGGGGCACCCGGTCGTCGGCACTGTGGAGCGCGCGTGGGGCGACGGTGCCCCACGTGCCGGGCGGGTACGCGGTACACGGGCACGCGGGTGTACGCGGGTACGGGGCCCGGTGTGGGCTGTGCACGGGTGGAGGTCGCGTCATGGGTGCCGTCGAAGGAAGCTCTGCCGTCGTACTGCCGCACACGCTGACGGGGGAGGGGCCGCACCGTGTGATCGCCGTGCACGGCTGGTTCGCCGACCGCAGCGCCTACGCGGGGGTGCTGCCCTCGCTGGACGGGCAGCGTTTCCGCTACGCCTTCCCCGACCTGCGCGGCTACGGGGAGGCGCGCGACGTGCCCGGCGCGTACACCACGACTGAGGCCGCCGGTGACGTGCTCGCCCTCGCCGACCGGCTCGGCTGGGAGCGGTTCTCGCTCGTCGGCCACTCGATGGGCGCCGCGGTCGCGCAGCGCGTCCTGGTGGCCGCGCCGGAGCGCGTGCGGCGGCTGGTCGGAGTGACCCCGGTGCCGGCGGGCGGGGTGCCCATGGAGGGCGAGCAGTGGGAACTGTTCGCCGGGGCGGCCGAGCGGCCCGAGAACCGGCGCGCCATCATCGACTTCACCACGGGCGGGCGGCATCCGGACACGTGGCTGGACAACATGGTCCGCGTCTCCCTCGAACGCAGCGATCCCACGGCGTTCCGGGCATGGCTGGACTCCTGGGCGCTGGAGGACTTCCACGAGGACGTGGAGGGCGCCTCCCTGCCGGTGCGCCTGGTGGTGGGCGGGCACGATCCGGCGCTCTCGGCCGAGGTGATGCGGGCGACGTGGCTGCGCTGGTACCGCGCGGCCGAACTGGTCGAGCTGCCCTCCGCCGGGCACTACCCCGTGGACGAGACCCCGCTCGAACTCGTCCGCGCGATCGAGGACTTCCTCCGGGCTGACGATGAGACGGGCGGGGCCGGTGTGGAGGGTGGGGGAAGGGCGTCGCGGTGAACGAGGCTGCTTCCGCGGGCCCCGGGGATGCCGGGGCGCCTGAAGAGTCCGGGGCCTTGTCAGGGTGCCCCGCTCCGGCCGCCAGGACGGCGTCTGCCGCCGCGTCTGCCGGGTCTGCCGCGTCCGTTGCGCCAGCCGCGCCAGCCGCGCCAGCCGCGCCAGCCGCGCCTGCGGCGCCTCACGGGACCGTCGAGCCCGTCGAGGAGCCCGTCGAGCCCGGCGGGGCCGTCGGCCCGGACGACCTCGCCTCGTGCGACGTCTTCGACCCGCGCCGCTACGCCTCCGGCATCCCCCACCGCACCTTCCGCGCCCTGCGCGACGGGCTGCCGGTGGCCTGGCAGGAGGAGTACGAGGTGCTCGGCTGGCCCGAGGGGCCCGGATTCTGGGCCGTGACGCGGCACGCCGACACCGTGCGCGTGCTGCGCTCGGCCGACGCGTACTCCTCGTCGCTCGGTGCCACGCAGATCCGCGATCCGGACCCGGAGGACCTGCCGTTCATCCGGCGGATGATGCTCAACCAGGACCCGCCCCAGCACGGGCGGCTGCGCACCCTGGTGAGCCGCGCCTTCACACCGAGGCGCGTGGAACGGTTCGAGGCCGACGTACGGGCGAGGGCACGCTCGCTCCTGACGGCCGCGCTCGCGCAGGGGGACACGTCAAAGGGCAGTCCCGAGGATGCCGGTTCCGGCGCCTCCGGTTCCCCCGACTCCCGCGACTCCCTTGACGTCCGCGACGCCCACGGCTCCGGCTGGGAGTGCGATCTCGTCGCCGCCGTGACGGACGACTTCGCGCTGCTCAACCTCGCCGACCTGCTGGGCGTCCCGCCAGGCGACCGGGGCCTCCTCCTGGAGTGGACCGAGCGCGTCATCGGCTACCAGGACCCCGAGCGGGCGGTGACCGTGCTCGGTCCCGACGGCAGGCCGGCCAACCCCCGCTCGCCCGCGATGCTGCGGGAGATGTTCGCGTACGCGCGGGAGCTGGCCGCGTACAAGCGCGCGCATCCGGCCGACGACGTGATGACCTCCCTGGCGCACGAACTCACCGGGCCCGAGCTGGAGATGTTCTTCTTCCTGCTGACGGTCGCCGGGAACGACACCGTCCGCAGCGCGGCGCCCGGCGCCTTCCTCGCGCTGGCCGAGCACCCTGGTGAGCAGCGGCGGCTGCGCGAACGCGGCCCGCGCGAGGCCGGGTTCGTGGCGCGGGCCGTCGAGGAGCTGCTGCGCTGGCATCCGCCGGTGCTGAGCTTCCGGCGTACGGCCACGAGGGACGGTGAGCTGGGCGGGCAGCGGATACGGGCCGGTGACAAGGTCGTCATCTTCCACGCCTCGGCCAACTTCGACGAGCGCGTCTTCGACGAACCGGGCCGCCTCGACCTCACCCGTGACCCGAACCCCCACCTCTCCTTCGGCGAAGGCCCGCACGTCTGCCTGGGCGCCCATTTCGCACGCCTTCAACTGAGGGTGCTGCACGAGGAGGCGCTGCGCGTACTGCCCCCGTACACGCTGGCCGCGCCTCCCCGTCGGCTCGTCTCGAACTTCATCAACGGGGTGAAGTCCCTGCCCCTGCGCGCGCTTGACGAGTCCGAGGTGCGGTCCTAGCCGCCCTGCCGCACTGCCATCCCTGGGTTTCGCGGGAGTCGCCTCGACGCGAGGTCACCTGCTGCGCATGGCGGCGGCCTGTGCGGGAACCGGCGTCCAGGCTCGGGGAGTGCTGGGCCGGGAGGAAGTGTCCCCAGGTACCGACTGTGGCCTGGACTCGGGGGTGGGCGGCGCGTACCGCGACGCGATCGAGCTGCGTGCTTCGGACGTGACCGGGCTGGGTGCCCTTGACGGGATGGGGGTGGATTGCGCCGATACGTAGGGGGTGGAGGCCGCCGATGCGGTGGGGCTGGGTGCTTCGGGCGCGACCGGGCTGGGTGCCCTTGACGGGATGGGGGTGGATTGCGCCGATACGAAGGGCGTGGAGGCCGCCGACGTGACGGGGCTCGGCACCGCGGACGTCACCGGGGTGGGCGCTGACGGGGCGACCGAGTTGGACGCTGCCGCGCCCGGAGGGGGAGGGAGGTGAGCGGCTGCCCGGGCCGGGGGCTCAGGGGTGGGGGCGGAACTCTGTACAGCGGAATTCTGTACGGCGGAACTTTGCAAAGGGGCCAGCTCGACACCAGGCTGTTGCGGAGCTGCTTCGGACGCGGGCTTCTGCGCGTATTTCTCGTACAGGGGGTAGGCGAGCCGCGCGGCTTCCGCAGCCGCCACTACTCCCGCCCCAACGGCCTGGACCGTGTCGCTTTTCAGCGCGGCTCCGACAGCCCACGCGCCTGCGCCGATTCCATGCGCCACGAGAGCCTTGTCCTTCGTGGCGTCTACAAAGAACCCCAGCGAAGCACTTCCGAATGCGAGCGTGCGAGCCACAGGATGCTCCGTGTAACCTGCGCCCGTGAATGCGGCCATCTCGGCCGCATCGATCAGCTCTCTCCCCCATCCTTCCTTGCCCTGGTGGTAGCGAAGCGCCGCAGAGGTGATATTCGCGGTGAAATTGATGGCCGGGCCCACGGTCTGCGCGATCCGGTTGCCGGTCCCGATCCCGGCCGACCACACAGCGGTACCGAGCGTATTGACCACACTTGTCGCGGCTGACTCGGGGTCCTTGGGCCAGCTTTCCGCCGCTTTTTCCGCGCTGTGGGCGGAGAGCAGACCGAATCCGATCGCTTTCCAAATGCGTTTGTCCCGCGCATAGCCGTAGGACACCGAGGTCATGGTGCCGGTCAGGGTGAACTTCTTGGGTATGTCCCAGCGGCTGCTCTTGTCCGCGCTCGCATCGGGTTGTTCCTCGTCACCAGTGACGGGCGCCGCAGGCCCCCTCTCCAGATCGATCCCATTTCTTTCCTGGGTCTGGGTTTCCCCATGCGATCGATTGATCGAGTTAGCCATGTGAGCGCCTTCCGCTTTGATCCCGGAAAGCGTGGGGATAGCACCTGCCGCGCTGCAAGTGGTCTGCGCACCCATGGGTTCCGTACGGATCAAGTGAGTCCGGTATGTGAACGTCGCCCGAAAGCTTCAATGGGCTGTCATCCGTTGTGGTGCCGCGCTGGTGACCAGCGAACCGGTCCCGGCCCGGGTGGCGCAATCCGCATATCTCGGCCTCCCAGGAAAGCCCGGCAGGAGATCTCCCGCCACTCCACGACAGATTTACTCCACTAAGAGTTCAACTGCCACTGCCCTTCTGTCAACAATGCCGGTTCCCTGGAAGCTCCACGCGGCCTGCTGCGGAAGGGGATTGAACCGGGCCGAAACTGACTGGATTGGCTGAGGTGCGGGCACCGGGGTTTGGGCGTGTCCCCTTTCCGTCTCGTCTGCCTCGTCCGCTTCGGCGAGGCGTCCGCACGCGAGGAGCGGGCGCCCGGCAGAGGTCCCGGCTCGACCGTTTCGGTCATCGGGTGCCTGCTGAAGAGGGCCAGTCGGGCACGGCGGTGAGGTGTGCAGGCCGCCGCGGGTGGCGAAGATTTGACATGTTCGTCACACGCGACGGCCCTCGGGTGGCACTGGAGAGGCACGTCACGCCCCGAAGGCGGGTAGCCCAGGGCGGGGCGGAAAGGATGGCACCGAAGACTGGTGCTTTCTCTCGCCTTCGGAGGGGGACGGGTGCGGGAACGCGAGCCAAGCGGGTCCGACGGGCTGAGCGGGTCCGACGGGCCGAGCGGGTCCGACGGGCCGGGTGGGCCCGATGGACCGGGCGGGTCCGGCGTGACAAGCGGGTCCAACGAGCTGAGCGGCGTCGTGTACGGCCCCAGCGTCCAGGCGGGGACCGTGCACGGCGGCGTCCACGTGTGGTCGGCTCCGGACCCGCGGGAGCACGTGCCGTGGCAGTTGCCGCCCACGGTGCACCTGACGGACAGGTCGGACGAGCTACGGGCCCTGGAGCGGCACCGCGCCCGCGCCGCGCGGGAGGGGCACCCCGTGCTGGCCACGGTCAGCGGCCTGGGCGGCGTCGGCAAGACGGCTGTGGCGCTCTCCTGGTTACACACTTTGCGCCCCCACTTCCCCGGTGGGCAGCTTTACGCGGACCTCGGCGCCCAGGCGGCGGGCGGCGCGGGCACGGCCGACCCCGCCGAGGTGCTGGGGCACTTCCTGCGGGGGCTCGGAGTGCCGGGTCCGCGGGTACCGGTGGACTTCGCCGAGCGCTCGGCGCTGTTCCGCTCGCTGACCATGGACCGTCGGCTGGTGGTCCTGCTCGACGACGCGGCGACCGCTGCCCAGGTCCGGCCGCTGCTGCCCGGCGGCGGGAACGTGGTGGTGGTCACCAGCCGGTGGCGGCTGTCCGGGCTGACGGTGGACGGCAGCCATCCGCTGCACCTGGAGCCGATGCCCACGGAGGCCGCCGTCGAGCTGCTGGCGGACACGCTGGCCGACGGCCGGGTCGCCGCGCAACTGGAAGAGGCCCGCGCGCTGGTGGACCTGTGCGCGGGGCTGCCGTTGGCCGTACGGGTGGCGGGTGCCCGGCTGGCGGCTCGGCCGCTGCGGCGCATCACGACGATGGTCCAGGCGCTGTCAGAGGAACGTGACCGCCTGGAGGGGCTCGCGATCGAGGGCGACCACAACGTGCTCGCTGCACTCGACCTCTCGTACCACGGCCTACCCGCGGACGCCGCCCGCCTGTACCGGCTGCTGGGGCTGCATCCGGGGCCCGAGTTCGGCGCCGGAGTCGCCGCCGCGCTGCTGGCGGAGCCCGGGGGGAGCGAGCGTCGCGCGAAGACGCGTACGGCGCGGCTGCTCGACGTCCTGCACGACGCGAACCTCCTCGTGGACGCAGGGGACGAGCGGTACCGCTTCCACGACCTCGTACGGCTGCACGCCTACGCGAAGGCCGAGGAGGACGAGACACGGCAGCAGCGCGCCGCCGCCCAACGCCGCCTGGCGGACCACTACCTGGCGACGGCGACCCACGCCGAGGAGACCGTCGACCCGCAGCACCGCACCCTGGCGCGCGACTACGGAGAGGGCCCGGTTCTCGCCGACGACCCCGGGCCCGAGCCCGAGGACGCCCTCGACTGGCTGGAGCGCGAACTCCCCAACCTGATGGCCCTGGTGCGCAGGGCCCGGTGCCTGGGGCTTCCCACCGTGTGCTGGCAGCTCGTCGACGCCATGTGGCCGCTGTTCGTGCGGCGCAAGCACTACGAGCAGTGGCGTACGGCCCACCAGGAAGGGCTCGCCGCGGCGGAGGAACTGGGCGACACCGTGGCCCAGTGCCGCATGCTCACCTCCGGGGGGCTCGGCGAACTGGGCTCGGGCGCACACGAGCGCGCGCTGGAGATGTTCGACCGTGCCTCGCGGCTCTTCGAGGACAGCGGCGACCCGCTGGGCCACGTCCGTACGCTCAACTACCGGGGCCTGGCG
The DNA here is from genome assembly GCF_053611545.1 of Streptomyces sp. NPDC054796. Classification (NCBI taxonomy): domain Bacteria; kingdom Bacillati; phylum Actinomycetota; class Actinomycetes; order Kitasatosporales; family Streptomycetaceae; genus Streptomyces; species Streptomyces sp. NPDC054796. The sequence continues at coordinate 47,771 of NZ_JBSHAO010000013.1, forward strand.
CACCAGCGCCTGGGCCGTCCCGGCCGGGCGGCGGAGCTCTTCGAGCGCGCGGCGGCGGGACTGGCCCGGCTCGGCGACGCCCGCGCTGCGGGCCTCGCCAGGCTGAACCTGGCCGACGTCGCCCTCGGCACGGGGGAGGCCGACCGCGCGCGGGACGAGGCGAGCCGCGCCCGTGCCGCGCTGGCGGAGGAGGGCGACCGCTACAACGCGGCGCGCGCCGCCACACTCCTCGGCCGCTCCTGCCTCGCGCGAGGGGAGACGGACGAGGCGGAGCGGTGGCTGTCGGACGGGCTGGCCGCGCTGCGGGAGATGCGGGCCGACTATGAGACGGCCCGCTCCCACCAGGCCCTCGCCGAACTCGACGAGGCACGCGGCCGTCCCGTCCACGCTTTGGACCACTACAGGGAGGCGCAGTCCCTGTACACGACGGCGGGCCGTCCGGAAGCGGCGTCGGCGGTAGGGCAGCGGCTCAGGGAGCTGGGCGGCGACGCCGATTCCGGGGCTCCCTAGAGGGCCGGTTCCATGGAGCCTTCCCGGGAGGTACAGGAAGCCCGGGAGAAGGCTCCCGGGGCTGAGCGACGCCCGGTGCCGGGGCGTTTTCGCGCGGCGTGGGACGGGGCGGCGGCACGATGCGCCCCGTAGCCGTGCGCAGCCCCTCGGCGGGCAGGCCCGCCACCAGCCAGGCGTGGGCCAGCGACGCCCAGGCCGCCCAGGAGAGCCCCGGCACGGGGCAAGCGCGCAGTTCCAGCGCGGTGCCCTCGGCCGCGCGTTCACAGCCGCGCTCGTGCTCGTATCCGTCGCCGACACCGGGGGCGAGCCGGAGCCAGCAGCGCTGAGCGCTGGACACCGCCACGACAAGGGCGCCCGGGTGGCGGGTGCGGAGCACGGCCGCTTCCCGAGCGCTCCCTCCCCGTCGCACCAGGACGTCGGCGAGGGGCAGCGGTGGCCCCGGTACCGTCGCGTCGGCGCGCAGGTGCAGATCGCGGAGGGACGCGTACTCGTACCCCTGACGGGCCTCCCCGGGCACCTCCGCGTGGACGTCCACTTGGACGTGCCGTGCCGTTCCGCTCCCCCGGCGCCCACCGGGGGCGCCCACCGCGGCGGCCGTCGATGACATCTCGAAGACCAGCGCCACGGGCGGCTCCCCTGCCCTCGCCCAGGACGCGCACCCCGGGAACGTGGGTCCCGGCCCCCGGCCCCAGCCCGTCACCCGCACGGACACCCGCGTCCCCGTCACGCCCGTCATGGCGACAGCGCCCCGGAGCCCTCGTACGGCAGGGTGTGCGGCAGTCGCGCGGGTTCCGTGCGCAGCCGTGCGGACGGGGCGCGCAGGCGCAGCTTCCGGTAGATGAGCTGCCGCATCTTGCGGGCGAACTGTCCGGGCTCGGAGGTGATCCGGGCGGCGACGCGCTCGTACTGACGCGGACGGTACGTCGCCGCGCTGCGGTTGAGCTGCCTGCGCAGCGGCCGGTCCGGCAGCAGGCGGTAGGCGAACGAGCAGAGCTCGGCAAGGGGCGAGTCGGGGTCCACGTCGGCCTCGGGGTGGCCGGTCATCAGGACCGGGGCGCTCGTCATCGTGCCGTAGAGCGAGAGTGACCCGTGGTCGCCCACGATGTAGTCGCCCGCGACGAGGGCACCGCGCCAGTCCGCGTACTGGCTGACGACGGCGAGCCCGGCCCTGCACAGTTCGGCCAGCCAGCTACGGATCTGCCATTCGCCGTGCGTGTTCCAGACGTTGGGGTGGAGGAGGGCGGCGACGCGGTACTCCTCGCGGGGCAGTTCCGACGTCAGCCGCTCCAGGAGTTCCCAGTCCTGGCCCAGCAGCGACCTGGGCCCCCAGGTGGAGCAGAAGAGGACGAGCTGCTGCCCTGGTGCGACGTCGAGTGCTTCCCGGTACAGGGCGCGGGAGGGCAGGCTCGCGGCGATCCGGTCGTAGCAGGGGTCGCCGACGACCTCGGCCGCGGGCAGCGCCTCCGGGCACTCGCGTCCCAGGCGGGCCAGTTCCTCCTGGTGGGACAGAACGATGGCCTCGGGGATGACGGCACCGTCCCTGACCAGGCGCTGACGGCTGAGACCGTACACATCGCGCGCCGGTGTCCCCTCGGGAACGCGTGTCCCCGTAGAGACGTGTTGTGTCGCCGTGCGCTTCTTGGGGGCCGCGTCCTTCTTGGCGGCGTGCTTCCTGGGTGTGTGCTTCCTCGCGGTGTGCTGGGCGCGGGCCGGGACGAACTTGTTGTGGCCCGCGCCGTGGGACAGCACGACTACGGGGGCGTGCAGTTCGTGGAGCGCGCCATGGCTGGCGGCCAGTGCCAGATCGAACTCCGTCTGCACGGCCTGGCTCCAGGGCAGCACCAGGGCCCTCATCCTGGCGAGGAAGTCGTCCACGCCGTGGCTGAACACGTCGGGCGCGGCCGTGAAGACCACCTGCACCCTGGTCTCCCCCTCCAGCAGCCGCACCGCTTCGAGCAGCCGCTGCCCCGACGTCACCGTGTGCACGACGGCGAGGACCCTTCGGCGCACTTGGCGGGTGGCCCACCGTTCGACGTCCAGCCGCAGTGGTACGTGACGCCAGGCGGCGTCGGGCACTGTCACGCTCATGGAACTCCCCCGGATCTGATCTGTCTTCTTGGTCCGTTCATGTGTGTGCTCGGGGCCCGTCGTCCGCTGTCCGCTGTCCGCCGCACCGCGTCGTGCGTCACGCGTCGTACGTCGCGCCGGACGAGTCGACGGGCCGATGAGGCGAGGATTGCCCAGGGGATTGGATGGCCGGATTGCAGGAAGCTTGCACTCAGCCTGCGTCGGCACCCTGCGCCCCCCTTGCGCCCGTGCGCCGCTGTCCGCCCCCCGAAGGGCGCGGCAACAGTGGGATGACTGCCGCACAGGTGTGCGGCGGTCGCCACCGAGGCGGTGGGATGACGCGGGACCACCGGGGGGAATGGTGGAACTTCTTGCGCTAGGGCCTCTTGAGCTGTGGCACGAGGGACGGCAGTACGAGCTGGGCTCGGTGAAGGAACGCCGCGTCCTGGCGGTGCTGCTGCACGCCCGGGGCGAACCGGTCAGCGTGGACGCCCTCATGGCACGCGTGTGGGACGACGAGATGCCGCGCACGGCCGTGGAGACGCTGCACAGCTACCTGTCGCGGCTGCGGGGCCATCTGCGGCAGGCTGTCGGCGGCCTCGCGTGGGTGGAGCACCCCTCGTCGCGCCTCTACCAACTGCGGGTCGACAACTCGGACGACGTGGACCTGCTGCGCTTCCAGCGGCTGCGCAACGACGCCCAGGCGGCGGCGGGACGGGGCGACAGGGAGCTGGCCGTGGGGCTGCTGACCACGGCCGAGGCGCTGTGGAGGGGGCAGCCGTTCGCCGAGTTCACCGGCGGCTGGGCCGACTCGGCGCGCGCCCGGCTGAACGAGGACCACCTGCGGGTCAGGGAGGCGCGGATCCGGCTGGAGCTGGAGATGGGGCGGCACGCCGACCTCATCGGCGAACTCCACGAACTGGCCGCCGAGAACCCCCTCGCCCAGCAGATCACGGCGGCCCTGATGCTGGCCCTCTACCGGTCGGGCCGACACGTCGAGGCACTCGCGCTGTACCAGAACACCTACCGGCGCCTGCGCAGGGAGCTGGGCATCGAACCGGGCCCGGAGTTACGGGAGATGCACTGCCGCATCCTGGAGCAGGACCCCGCGCTGCTGGGGAACGGCCAGGGCGACGGGGCTCCGGGGACGGTGACCGGCACCCCCGTCGCCGCCGAAGAGGGGCGGGCCGAGCCTCCCCCCGCCCCCAGCACGCTTCCGCGCGACACCCGCCACTTCACCGGCCGCGCCGACGAACTGGCCACGCTCCTCGCCGAGTCCGACGCCACCCACGCCGTCGGCATCGCGGACCTGGACGACGCCGACGGCGCTGACGACACTCCCGTATCGCCCGCCTCCCCTGTACCGCCCGCCTCCCGAGGACCGGACCCAGCCGGAACCGTTGCTCCCGCAGCAACTGTCGACTCCGCCCGAACCGTTGCTCCCGCAGCAACCGTCACCCCGGCCGGAACCGCTGCCCCCGTAGGCAACGACGCCCCCGTAGGCAACGCCACCGCGCTCCCGCTCACCGTCGTCCACGGCATGCCGGGCGTCGGGAAGACCGCTCTCGCCCTGCGCGCGGCGCACCGGCTCAGCGCGCGCTACCCGGACGGGCAGTTCTACGTCGACCTGCGCGGCTACAGCCCCCAGCCACGCTACGAACCGGCCGAGGCCCTCGCAGCGCTGCTCCGCGCCGCCGGAGCCGGACAGAGCGGCGACGAACTCCCCGACTCGCTGGACGAACTGACCTCCCGCTGGCGGGAGTGGACCGCACGCCGCCGGGTGCTGCTGATCCTGGACAACGCGCGCGACGCCGAGCAGGTGACCCCGCTGCTCCCTGGGGCCGCCGCCTGCCGCGCGATCGTGACCAGCCGCAACCGGCTCGCCGGGCTGGACGGCGCCTCCTGGCTGTACCTGGACGTGCTCTCCGCGTCCGAGGCGGCGACGCTCTTCACACGCGTCGCGGGCGCCTCCCGCGCGTCCGACACCGTCGCGCTGCGCAGGCTGGTGGAGGCGTGCGGCTGCCACCCGCTGGCGCTCCAGCTCCTGGCGGGCCGCTTCCGGCACCGCGAGTCCTGGGACCTCCAGCACCTCGTGGACCTCCTCGACCAGGCCCCCGACACTCTCGACGAGTTCGACGACGGTGTCGCCTCGGCCTTCCAGCTCTCCTACGCCGGACTCGACACGTCCACCCAGCGGCTGTTCCGCCGTCTCGCGCTGCACCCGGGCCCCGATCTCACCCTCGACGGGGCCGCGGCGCTCGCGGGCACGGACACCGCCAGGACCCGCCGCGAGGTGGAGGAACTGCTCGACCGCCATCTGCTGGAGGAGCCCGTACGAGGGCGCTACCGGCTGCACGACCTCGCCCGCGCCTTCGGACGCCGCGCCTGCCGGGGCGACGAGCCCGCTGACGGCTGCCGTGACGCCCTCCAGCGGCTGCTGTCGCTCTTCCTCACGGCCGCCGACCGCGCGGACCGCCTCGCCCACCCACAGCGCCGCAGACTGCCCGTGGGCGCCGAGCGGGAGTCCGCGTACGTCACCGGGTTCGCCGACCGCGACGAGGCACTGGTCTGGCTCGCGGTGGAACGCGCCAACCTGCTCGCCGTGGCCCGTACCGCAGCGGCCCAGGCCCCCGCCTACGCCGCCTACGCCGCGCTCTTCCCGCATGTGCTGGCCCAGGTGCTCAAGCTGTGGGGTGCATGGGACGTCGCGGCGGAGCTGCACGGCGCCGCCGTCGCCGCCTTACGGGAGAGCGGCGACCGCCGCGCGCTCGCGCAGACCCTGGTGGAGCGCGCCGACGTGCTCGCCCAGGGGCATCACGAAGAGGCGCTGCGCTGCGCCCGTGAGGCCCTGGCGCTCTTCGACGCCCTCGGGGACCCGCGTGGCCGGGCCGACGCGCTGTTGCAGACCGGCCGCGCCCGGCTGGCCGCCGGCCAGGGCACGGCGGCGTTACGGGACCTCGACCAGGCCCTGGCCCTTTACCGCGACACAGGGGCACGCCATGGGGAGGCCGAGACACTCAACGTACGGGGCGTGGCGCTGCACTACGGGGGCGACTACGAGGCGGCCGTCGAGTGCTTCCTCGCCATGCTCGCCATCTGCGAGGCGCTCCGGGACCCGCACGGCCAGGCACAGGCCCTGAACAACCTGGGCGAGATCCAGTGGCTGGAGGGCCACTACGAGCGGGCCCGCGAATACTACGAGCGCTCCCTGACGCTGGTGCGCGACTTCGGCGGACGCCAGGAACTCGCCATCCTCGACACCAACCTCGGCGGTGTCCACCGGGCGACGGGCGACACGGAACGGGCGCTCGGCTGCTTCCACCGCGCCCTCGCCAGCTACCGGGCGAGCTGCGACACCAGCGGCGAGGCGGACACGCTGATCAGCCTGGGCACCGCCTACGCGGACATGAACCGCAGGGGCGAGGCGCTGCTGCACTTCAACATGGCGGAGGAGGTGGCCCGGCGCACCGGGAACGCCTACGAGCGGCAGCGCGCGCTCATCGGCGTCGCCGGTGTGCAGCGGGAGTCGGGCAGGTTCACCACCGCGATGGAGATCTACGAAGAGGCGCGACGGGTGGCCCACGAGATCGGCTTCCCGCTCGGCTCCGCGCACGCGCTGGCGGGGCTCGCGAGGACCTCGCTGTCGTCGCACAGCATCGAGGAGGCGAGGTCCTACGGCGAACAGGCGCTCGCGCTCTACCGCGACCTGGGCGCGGAGGCGGAAGAGGGGGCCCTGCGGGGGCTCTTGAGGGGGCTGGGGGAGACGGGGTCCTGAAGTCTGTACCGCCCTGTACCGGTGCCGGTCACCACATCATCCGCATGAGCATGGCGCAGATGACGTGCACGGTCTGCATGATCCAGTCTGCATTTGTGGTGTTCGCCGCGCTGGCGAAGGAGGCCACGTAGGAGGCCGTGAACGCCACGATGGGGACGGCGTAGCCGAATATCGCGGCGAGGATGAACTTGCGGTTCACGAGCGGTACTCCTGGAGTCCGTACGGGGGAGTGTCGGGCTCGCGGTGTTGACACGCGAGGGGGTGACGTTACAGACGGGAGCGTTCCGCGATCTAGAGCTGGCACGTGAGATGCCAAGAACTGCTCGGAGAAACTGGTGAGAGCTTCGGATCATGTTCGCTTCCGATCGAACATGATCCCCTCAGTCCTCCTGTTCGCCCTCCGCCACGTCCGTCCCCATCCCCTGTGCGTCGAGCCAGTCCTCCAGTTCGGCGCGGACGCGGCGGTCCAGGGACATGCCCAGTTCGGCCATCACGATCTCCTTCGCGATGGGCTGGAGCCGTTCCAGGAGGTCGTTGATGTTGTCCGCGTCCGCGCGGGTCGGGGCGTCGGAGACTTCCTTCGGGAGCAGATGCGTGCGGAATATGTCCGCGAAGATGTCGGCGATGGAGTCCGTGCGCTCACGCAGGTCGCGTCCCGCCGCCAGCACGGCCGAGAGCGGCACGCCCTTCCTGACCAGTTCGGCCGACGCGTTCAGCAGCCGGGTGCTGACGTGGACGAACTCGTCGCCGTCGACGGCTACGTAGCCGATGTCCAGTGAGGTCGCGAGGTTTTCCGGGGTGACCTCGCCCTGGAAGTAGTCGGCCAGTTCCTCGGGGGTGAGGCGGACCTGCGTCTCCTCGGAGAACGGGGTCGTCAGCGCGGACTCCAGGCCCAGGAGTTCGGCCGTGCCGCGTGAGTCCCGGCCGCTCTCGAAGGCGCCCAGGAGGTCGGCGATCCCGCCGAGCGTGTGGCCGCGTGACAGGAGCCCCGTGATGGTGCGCAGGCGGGCGAGGTGGTGCTCGTCGTACCAGGCGATGCGGCCTTCGCGGCGCGGCGGCGGCAGGAGTTTGCGCTCCCTGTAGAACCGCAGTGTGCGGGTGGTGATGCCCGCCTCCCGCGCCAGCTCGGCCGTACGGTACTCGCGCTGCGCGGGCTGTCCGGGCTGCGCCGACGCCTCGGGCTGTGCCGACTGCTCGGGCTGCGCCCCAGGCCGCTCCGACCCGTTCGCCTCTGGTGCGTCTGGTGCGTCCGCCCCCGGCCCGTCCGCCCGCTGCCGCTGCCGTCGCTGCTGCTCGTCTGCGATCCCCACGCCGCCCAGCCTAAGCGGCGGCCCGCGTCCCCCCGCCGCCCCCGCGCACCGTCAGCCCCGCGTGAGCGGGATTCCGGGGCGCCCCCACGTGCTCCCGTCCGTCGTATCCCCGCTCCCTTCCTGGTGGCGGAGGGTGCGCGCGGGACTACGGGAGGGCGCGTGGGCGAACCGGCGGTAACTTTCCCGCGCGAGACCCCTACCCATGAGTATGCGTCTGCCTTACTCTCCCAATCGTGCCAGTAATCACTGGCACGGTACGTAGGCGGCGAACAGACCCTCGGGAGGCGGCGGCATGGCGGCCGAGCGCGAGCATGAGCACGTACGGGTGGCGGTGATCGGATCCGGATTCGGCGGCCTGGGGGCTGCCGTACGGCTGCGTCGCGCCGGAATCACGGACTTCGTGGTCCTCGAACGCCGGGAGGCGGTCGGCGGGACCTGGCACGACAACACCTATCCCGGCTGTGCGTGCGACGTCCCCTCGCACCTCTATTCCTTCTCCTTCGCGCCAAACCCCGAATGGCCCCGGAACTTCTCCGGGCAGGAACACATCCGGCGCTACCTGGAGCGGGTGGCCGACACCTTCGGGTTGCGGCAGCACCTCCGGTTCAACTCCGAGGTCCAGCTCATGAGCTGGGACCCCGAGGAGCTGCACTGGAACATCGAGACCGCCCAGGGCAAGCGCCTCAGCGCCGACTTCGTGGTCTCCGCGACGGGCCCGCTCTCCGACCCGAAGCTGCCCGACATCCCCGGGCTCGACGGTTTCGAGGGCAAGGTCTTCCACACCGCGCAGTGGGACCACGACTACGACCTGCGCGGCAAGCGCGTCGCCGTCGTCGGTACGGGCGCCTCCTCGATCCAGGTCGTGCCCGCGATCCAGCCCGAGGTCGGCCATCTGACGCTCTTCCAGCGCACCCCCGCGTGGGTCATGCCGCGCGCCGACCGCAAGATCTCGGGTTTGGAACGCTGGCTGCACACAAAGGTCCCGGCGAGTCGCGCGCTGCGCCGTCAGATCCTCTGGACCATCCGCGAGCTTCAGGTGGGCGCGTTCACCAAACATCCCAATCAGCTCGGTCTCATCGAGAAGCTGGCCTCGGCCCACATGAAGCGCGCGGTCAAGGACCCGGAGCTGCGCCGCAAGCTCAGCCCCGACTACCGCATCGGCTGCAAGCGCATCCTGCTGTCCAACAGCTACTACCCGGCGCTCGCGCAGCCCAATGTGGACGTCGTCGCCGCAGGCCTCAAGGAGGTGCGCGGCAACACTCTCGTCGCCTCCGACGGCACGGAAACCGAGGTCGACGCGATTGTCTTCGGCACCGGCTTCCACGTCACCGACATGCCGATCGGGCACCGCGTCAAGGGCGCCGACGGCACGACGCTGATGGAGCACTGGCGGGACGGTATGAAGGGGCTGCGCGGCTGCACGGCCGACGGCTTCCCCAACTTCATGACGATCATCGGCCCCAACACGGGCCTCGGGAACAGCTCGATGATCCTCATGATCGAGGCCCAGCTCAACTACATGGTCGACTACGTCAGGAAGCTCGACACCCTGGGTGGCAAGGTCGCGCTCGACCCGCGCCCCGAGGCGGTCGACGCCTGGAACGACCACATGCAGGACCGCATGAAGCGCACCGTGTGGAACACCGGCTGCGACAGCTGGTACCTGGACGCGAACGGCCGTAACACCACCGTCTGGCCCGGCACCACAGCGGAGTTCCGCAAGGTGACGCAGGAGGTCAGGCTGGAGGAGTACAACGTGGTCCGGGCCCCGGCCGACGGAGCCGCCTCGACGGGCGCGGGCGCCTCCGCGCGGGCCGTGCTGCCCGGCAGCGCAGGACGCGGCGCGTCCACCGCCGCGTTCCACGCGGGGGAGGAGGGCTGATGGCACGCCTGACCCAGGCCGCGCGCCTGCCCGAGGGCCGCTACGCGCACCCCGCGCCCGCGCGCGAGCTGACCGTCACCTCACCGGACGGCTCCAAGCTGCACGTGGAGGTGCACGGCCGCGCCGACGACCCGGCGGTCGTCCTCGCGCACGGCTGGACCTGTTCGACGCTGTTCTGGGCGCCCGTCATACGCCGGCTGACCGCCGACGGGCACCGGGTCGTCGTCTACGACCAGCGCGGGCACGGCCGTTCACCGGCCGCGACGACCTACGCGTACAGCCCCGCCTCCCTCGCCGACGACCTGTGCGCCGTGCTGGACGCGGCCCTGGAGCCCGGCGAACGGGCCGTCATAGGCGGCCACTCCATGGGCGGCATGACGATCATGGCGGCGGCGGGCAGGCGGCAGCTCACGGAGCGTGCGGCGGCGCTGATGCTGTGCAGCACGGGTTCGGCACGGCTGCTCGGCGAGTCGCGCATACTCCCCTTCCGCTCCGTGCGCGCCCGCTCCGTGGGGCACCGGCTGCTGCTGGGTTCGCGGGCGCCGCTCGGCCCGGTCACGCCGCTGACCAAGCGGGCGCTGAAGTACGGGACGCTGGGGCCGGGTGCCTCGGCCGAGCAGACCGAGGTCGTCGCGCGCATCGTGCACGCCTGCCCCTCCGGGGTGCGGGCCGCGTGGGGCGCCGTGCTGGCCGATCTCGACCTGTCCGCGAAGATATCCGGCCTGGCCGCGCCGACGGCGGTCGTCGTCGGCACCGCCGACCGGCTGACCCCGGTCGTGCACGCCAGGGAGCTGTGCGACGCGCTGCCCGACTGCGTCGGGATGCACGAGCTGACCGGGCTGGGGCACATGACCCCGACCGAGGCGCCGGAGGCCGTGAGCGACGTGCTGAGCGGGCTGGTGCGGGATCACCTCGTCGGCGGTGCGGCCGAGGACGCCGGGGCTGACGGAACCGCCGAGACCGCCGGGGCTGACGGAACCGCCGGGGCCAACGGCAAGGGAGCCACGGCCAAGAAGGCCAATGCCAAGTCCAAGAAGGACAGGGAGGCGTGCGCATGAGCCGCAGGAGTCTTGAGGGGCAGGTCGTCGTCGTCACCGGCGCGGCGCGGGGCGTCGGCGAGCTGCTGGCGCGGAAGCTGGCGGCAAGAGGCGCGAAGCTCGCGCTCGTCGGCCTGGAGCCCGACGAACTGAAGCAGGTCTCCGAGTCGCTGCGTACGGAGTCGGACTACTGGCACGCCGATGTCACCGACCACGAGGCGATGGCCCGGGTGGCGCAGGAGGTGAAGGAGCGGTTCGGCAAGGTCGACGTGGCCGTCGCCAACGCCGGTGTCGCCTCGGGCGGCCCCTTCATGGACTCGGACCCGGTCGCCTGGCGCCGCGTCATCGAGGTCAACCTGATCGGCGGCGCGGTGACGGGCCGGGCCTTCCTGCCCGTACTCGTCGAGTCCCGCGGCTACTTCCTCCAGATCGCCTCCCTCGCCGCGCTCACCCCGGCGCCGATGATGTCGGCGTACTGCGCGTCCAAGTCGGGCGTGGAGGCATTCGCGCACAGCCTGCGTGCCGAGGTCGGCTACAAGGGTGTACGGGTCGGCGTCGGCTACCTCTCCTGGACCGACACGGACATGGTGCGCGGCGCTGACCAGGACGACGTGATGCGGGACCTGCGCAAGCGGCTGCCCTGGCCGACGAACAGGACGTACCCGCTGGGCCCGGCCGTCGACCGCATCGTCGACGGTATCGAGCGCCGTAGCAGCCATGTCTACGCCCAGTGGTGGCTGCGCGGCATGCAGAGCATCCGTGGCTATCTGCCCGCCCTCATCGGCACCGTCGGCCAGCGCGAGATGCGCCGGTTTGAACCCAGGCTGGCGACGAAGGGGACCCAGACGGGTCTGGTCGGCGCGGGCGGCGCGGCGGACGAGAAGGAGCGGGCTGCCCGTTAGGGCATCTTTTTCTGAAGTCTTTTCCTTTGGGTGTGCCTCCCCGGTGCGGTCCGCCGCACCGGGGAGGAGGCTGTGACGTGCGCATTCGGTGGAGAGTACGGAGGTCCTGGGATGTCCTGGGGTGTCCTGGGCGTGCCTGGACGGGCCCGCGAGGAGGCCCGAATCGTGCCCGTTTCGCCAATTCGGGGTGAACCGATCCGTTTTCTCGACGTTGTCGAGTGTGAAAGGGGGCGCACGCTGCCCGTGAAGCGCGATTTGGTTCCGGTGCGCGGTAGTGGACCGAGGACGCTTCACAAAGGCACGGGCGCGCGACTTTCGTAACTCCATGGACAACACGACGAGAGGTTCAGCTCATGCCCGATCCCAGTTTTTACACCCAGGACCAGTACAACAGGATGAATCAGTTCGAGGACCTGAGGGCAGACAACTACGAGCGGGACCCCAACCAGCATTACCTGGCCAACGCGGACTCACAGACGCAGCAGATGTACGCCGATGCGCGGAGTTCGGAGTCGTACTTCCAGGTCACGGGAAGGAAGCTCGACGAGACCGGCCAGGCGTTTGCCCAACTTCAGGAGCGGCGGCAGCAGGGGCATCGGGTGCGCACGAGCGATTACGAGCGGGCCGAGCGCAGGTACGCGATCGCTTACAGCAGCCACTCCGAGAGCATTGAGCCGTATCTGCAAAATGGGTTGAACTACGAGCGGAGGATGGAGGGGATTCTCGACCGCGCGGGTGTCCCCCGTCCGGGTTCCATGGCACAGATGGCCATGGCCACCCAGCCGGCGCAGTCGCACGGCAGCTCGCACGGCGGCTCGCACCAGTCGACGACCGGTCACGGTCACCACAGCTCCCACCGCAGCTCCCACCACAGCTCCCACCGCAGCAGCAGGCGTTGACGGCGACATCGCATCGACGGTCCGCCACTTCTGGACTGTGACGCGGCCAGCGGATCCCTCCGGCGTGAAGGCGCCGCAGGTCGCCGTTTCGGTCAGGGGGACCGGAGAATTCCTGTCGGGCCGTCCCGTTCTCCGCATCGGGACGGCCCGACATCCCGCCATGAGGGTCTACGGTTCGATGAGGTGGTCGAACTCGCCGTTCTTGGCTGCCTTGAGGAAGGCGGCCATTTCGGTGGGGGTGTAGCGGAGTGGGGGGAGGTCGGGGCGCTTGGAGTCGTCCAGGGCTATGCCGCCGTCGATCGGCATGAGTCGGACGCAGTCGGCGCCGTTGCTGGCGCTGTAGCTGGACTTCACCCACTGGTTGTCCAGGGGTGCGGCGTAAAGTTCACTCTTCTCAGGGTTCACAGTGCCTTTTCGATTTCTTCGAGGAGAGAGGTGGTCTCGGTCGGGCTCAGTGCGTGGGCAGCCAGGTCGGCGAACTTCCGCCGTGTCTGACGGACCACGAACGGCTCGTCCGTTACGTCATCGTTGTTGGTCGTTTCACGGATGACGACGCTGAGATCATCCGATCCCGGGAAGTCGAACACCGTGAAGGGAGTTCCGAATACTGCTGCGACACCTGCGGAATACGGAATGGCTCGCAGAGTGACGTGTGAATATCTCGTCATCTGCCGGAGGTGTTGAAGCTGCTCCCTCATCACCTCGGGACCACCGACGACTGCGTGCAGGGCAGCTTCGAGGACGAGGGCATTCAGGAGTACCGGGCGCTGCCTGCTGAGCACTTCCTGCCGCTTCACGCGGGCCTTCACGAAGCGCTCTCGGTGCAGCGCGCTCTCGTCCTTCTGGCCGAACTCGGCAAGGGCCTCGATGTAGGTGCGCGTCTGGAGAAGCCCGGGCACGTAGGTGCCGCTGTGAGCCCAGATCTTCTCCGCCGAGTCCTCCAGTGGGAAGAGCTTGCGGGCGTCGCCGGGGAACAGGTCGCGGAACTCCGGGTCGTCCCACCAGTTGCGGATGCTCTTGCCCGCATTGACCGTGGCCTCGATCTCCGCGCGTTTCACGTCGTCGACCTGGTACGTCTCGAACATGCCCTTCAGCAGAGCTGCGTCGGGCCAGCGCTTGCCGCGCTCCACGTAGCTGATCTTGCCTTGCGAGCAGCCCAGGATCTCCGCGACGTCGACCTGCTTCCGGTAACCGGCCTCCAGGCGGATGCGCCGCAGTTCCTCACCGAGCTTCCGCAGGAGCGTGAGGGCGTTGGTGTTGACGCTTGTCGACACGTCAGTTCTCCCTCGGAGTTGGGCACGCCTGCTCGGTCAGCGTAGCGCGCGAGCAGGGGTCGGATGCCCGTAAAGATCGGCTTTCCGAAGCAGCTTGCATATTAATCTCCGTATGCATCAGACTCATTCGCGCACGCACTGCAACATCGTCGTCGCGGTGCGTATCCCTGCCCCCTGTGTGGGCGGTCGCGCCCTGCGCGGTCGCCGTCCGTGCGACGGAAGGACCTGATGATGTGCGGGTTCGTGCTGGCGGTCGAGCGGTTTCCCTGTGTGCCCGGTTCCGTCGCGCGGGCCAGACGGAGGGCGGCCGAGGCGTATGCCGCGTATCCCTCCGTCGACGCCTTCACCGTCGAACTGCTCGTCTCGGAGGCCGCGACGAACGCGGTGTGTCACGCGGCGTCCGGGGGCGACTTCTACGTCCTGTGCCACGCGCCCGCCTCCGGCGCCGTGCAGATCGAGGTGCACGACGGGGGCGACGGCACGCCCGTACGGCAGTGTGCCGCACGGCTCGATGAGCACGGGCGGGGGCTGGAACTGCTGGACCTGCTCGCGGCGGGCTGGCGGACCGAGCCGACCGCGCACGGCAAGTGCCTGATCTTCACCCTGGGCGAGCGTCCTCGTCCGGTCACCCCCTGAACCCCGAACGCCGACGGAGATCCCCGTGCTCTCTCCTCTCGTACGCACCCTCACCGTCCTCGCCTCCGACCTCCGGCCCGGTGACGTGATCGCCGTGGGCGGCATCCCGCACCGTGTCCGCGATGTGCGGGAGGTGTATCCCGCCCGTAAGCGCGTGGAGTTCGAGGACGGGAACGCCTACGTCCTCGCCCGGACGCGGACCATCGACGTCACCCGGCGCTACGAGCCCTCGCCCATCCCGCGTGGCGGCAAGGGTGGGCGGCGGCGGTCGGGGGTGTCGCTGTAGTCGGGGGGTTCGGCGGCGGGGTGCTCGTCCAGGAGGCGGAGCGCGGTGCGGACGGCCTCGTCCAGGATCGTGTAACGGCCCTCGGCCCAGTCCAGGGGCGTGCGCACCGTCTCGATGTCCGGGGCCACACCGTGGTTCTCGACGGACCATCCGTACGCGTCGAACCAGGCCGCGTTCATCGGCACCGTGATCACCGTGCCGTCCACCAGCCGGTGCCGTCCCGTCATGCCGACGACCCCGCCCCAGGTGCGCGCCCCGACGACCGGGCCCAGGCCCAGCAGGCGGAAGGCGGCGGTGATCATGTCGCCGTCGGAGGAGGTGCCCTCGTCGGCGAGGGCGACGAGCGGGCCCCGGGGCGCGTTGCTGGCGTAGCTGACGGGCTGTGCGTCGCGGGCGAGGTCCCAGCCGAGGATGGTGCGGGTCAGCTTCTCGACCACCAGCTCGCTGATGTGCCCGCCCGCGTTGCCGCGTACGTCCACGATCAGCGCGGGCCTGGCCACCTCCATGCGCAGGTCCCGGTTGAACTGCGCCCAGCCGGAGCCGCCCATGTCGGGGATGTGGAGGTAGCCGCACTTGCCTTCGCTCAGTTCGCGGACGACCTCGCGCCGCCTGGCCACCCAGTCCTGGTAGCGCAGCGGACGTTCGTCGACGAGGGGGACGACGGCGATACGGCGCGGCGGCAGCACCCTCGCGGGCGGCTCCTCCTCCGCTTCCTCCGCCCCCTGCACCCCCTCGGGCAGGACCGGAGCGCCCGGGTCCACGGGGACGAAGGACAGCTCCACCGTGGTCCCCCCGGCCGCCGCCAGCAGCGGCGCCGGGCCGGTCACCGGATCGACGGGCCGACCGTCGATGTGGGTGAGAACGGCGCCCTCCCTGATGCCCGAACCCGCCAGCGGCGAGCGCGCCTTGGAGTCCGAGGAGTTGCCGGGCAGGATGCGCGCCACGCGCCACTCGCCGCTGGGCGTGCGCGCGAAGTCGGCGCCCAGGAGCCCGATGGGGCGCTGGTAGTGGGGCGGGCCCTCGTTGCGCCGCGCGGGCGCCACGTACGCGTGCGACGTGCCCAGCTCGCCCATCACCTCCCGCAGCAGGTCGGCGAACTCGTCGGGCGAGGCGACCCGTTCGACCAGTGGACGGTACTGCTCCAGCACCGCGTCCCAGTCGATGCCGCACATCTCCGGCTCCCAGAAGTAGGCGCGGATCAGCCGTCCCGCCTCCGCGTACGCCTGCCGCCACTCGGCCGCCGGGTCCACGTCGTGGAGGATGCGGCGCAGGTCGATGAACGTCGTGGAGTCGGCGTCGGGCGTCTCGAACGAGGGGACCGCGCGCAGCTCGCCCTCGGCGTTGAGCACCAGCCGCGAACCGTCGCCGCTCAGGGCGAACCAGTCCACGTCCGCGGTGAGTTCGGTGCGCTTGGCCTTGACGAGGTCGAAGTGTTCGAGGGTGGGCCGCCCCGACATGTCCGCCGGGTTGGCGAACGTCTCGCCCAGCGCGCCCGAGATCGGGAACCGCAGCCAGATGAGGCCTCCGCCCGAAACGGGGCGCAGCGCCGAATACTTCGACGCCGTGACCGGGAACGGCGTGACCCTGCTCGCCAGCCCCTCCGCCTCCACCAGTACGGAGCCGTACCCGCCGCCGCTGTCCATGGGGTCCAGGCCGCCAGCCGCCGGGCGGCCCTCCGGGGACAGCGCGAAGGGCGAGGGCGTCGCGGAGGACAGGGGGACGAGGTACGGGCGGCAGCCGAGCGGGAAGGAGAGGTCGCCGGTGTGGACGTCGTAGACGGGGTCGAAGCCGCGCCAGGAGAGGAACGCCAGGTAGCGGCCGTCGCGCGTGAACACCGGCTGCTCGTCCTCGAACCGGCCGTCCGTCACGTCCAGGACGGGGCCCTTCCCGTCCAGCTTCGCGATCTTGATCTGGCTGAGCGAGCGCCCGACGCCCGGATGCGCCCAGGCCAGCCAGCGCGAGTCGGGGGAGAAGGCGAGGTCGTGCACGGGGCCGTTGAGGGAGCGGATCAGCTCGGTGACGGTCACGCGGGGCGGCGCGGGCGGTGACGGGGGCGCCGCCTCCTCCCCGGGCTCCGGCTCCTTCCCGGACGCCGCCTCCTCCCCGGGCTCCGGCTCCTCCCCGGGCTCCGGCTCCTTCCCGGACGCCGCCTCCTCCCCGGGCTCCGGCTCCTCCCCGGAGGACGGCGCCGGGTGGTCCTCCGGGGCGACGTCCGCTCTGCGCAGCACCGGGCCCTCGGCCGCGCCCGCCGCGCCCGCCCCGCCCGCCCCGTCCGCCCCGCCCGTCGAACCCGCCGCGCCGTCCTCCGCGCTCAGCTCGCGCAGATCCAGCAGCAGGAGCCGCCCGTCGTGCGACGCGACGGCGAGCGTCTCGCCGTCGGGCGAGGAGACCAGCTCGCGCACCCTCCCGAGCAGCCCGGCGGCCAGCCGCCGCGGCGGGCGCGGGCGCATCGCGCGCGGCAGGTCCGCGATCTCGACGGCGTCCTCGCCGTCCGCGTCCGTCACGTACGCGATCCGCCCCGTGTCCCCCAGCATCTCCGGCAGCCGCACGCGCACGCCCGGGGTGTCGGCGATGGTGCGCGCGGGGCCGTCGCGGTGGGTGAGCCAGTAGAGGCTGCCGCGTACGCAGACGGCGCTGGCCCGCCCCGTCGGGTCCACGGCGAGGGAGTCCACGTTGGCGGCGGCCGGTACCTGGTACGTACGGCGGCCCGCGCGCGGGCCGCCCAGCCGGACGTCGAGGCGGCGCGGGGTGCCGGTGCGCGAGAAGTCGTCGACGAGCCAGAGGTCGCCCGCGCACTGGTAGACGACGCGGCGTCCGTCGGTGGACGCGTGGCGGGCGTAGAAGTCCGCGTGGTCGGTGTGCCGTCGCAGGTCGGAGCCGTCGGGGCGGCAGGAGTACAGGTTGCCGACGCCCTCGTGGTCCGAGAGGAACGCGATCCGCGACCCCACGAACATCACCGAGTCCAGATGCCCCCCGATCCCCGGCAGCACCTCGTCCCCGTGCAGCCACAGCTTCCCCATGGCCCCGCCCCGGTACCGCTTCCAGGCGGCGGGCTCGTGCGGGGGCTTGCCGGTGAGCAGCAGCGTCCTGCGCTCCCCGTCCAGCTCGGCGACGGCGATGTCCGCGACGGGCCCCCACGGCAGGCGGCTGCCGGGGCTGCCGTCGGTGGGCAGGCGGTAGGACCACGTGTAGTACGAGAAGGGCATCCCGTGCGACGCGACGGCGAGGATGTCCCCCTCGGGCGTCCACCCGCACACGCGGGTGTCGCGGGCTCCCCAGTAGGTGAGCCGCCGCGCGGGGCCACCGTCCACGGGCGCGAGATAGACCTCGGGATCGAGGCTGCGCCAG
This sequence comes from Streptomyces sp. NPDC054796, assembly GCF_053611545.1. NCBI lineage: Bacteria > Bacillati > Actinomycetota > Actinomycetes > Kitasatosporales > Streptomycetaceae > Streptomyces > Streptomyces sp. NPDC054796. The sequence goes on from NZ_JBSHAO010000013.1 coordinate 65,697, forward strand.
TTGGTGTACGCGATGTGCGTGCCGTCGGGCGAGAAGCGCGGGGTGCCGATGCGTGTCCTGTCCACGGTCAGCCGCCAGGGGCGCGCCTTGCGGTCGGTGGCCGACGGGGAGGACGGGGGCGCGGTGTTGGACATGTCGGGGTCCGGGACGAGGGGCGCGACCCAGAGGTCGTCCTCGGCGACGAAGCAGATGAGGTCGCCGTGCAGGTGCGGGTACCGGAGGTAGACGTCCCCCTCAGTCACGGCGGTCACGGGTTCCCCCATGGCCATGCGCCGTCATAAGGGTCCGGGGACACCCCGTCGCGTATCCCGTCGAGGAAGAAGCCGGACATCGTGCTGGATGCGCCATGAAAGGTATGTTTCGCGGCGAACCGCCCTCCGGCAACTCGTACGGTTCACCCTCACCCTGTGACGTACCCCTCATTCCGTCCCCGCGCTCACCCTGATCGTGCGAGGCGGCGTCTTTTGGCATGAGCTGACACCCGTGGCACGACCGTGGCCCCCCACCCGGGACGTCAGTCTCCGTTTTCGTCTTCCGTCCATACCGATCCGAGACCGGAGAAACACGCTCGTGGCCACGTTCCTGTACAAGCTCGGCAGACTCGCCTTCCGGCGGCGCCGCTTCGTCGCCCTCATATGGGTGGCGCTGCTCGTCGCCGCCGGAGTGGGCGCCTCCACCGCTTCCAGTCCACCGGACGACGACTTCGCGCTCCCCGGAACGGAGGCCCAGCGGGCCTTCGACCTCCTGGAGGACCGCTTCCCCGACGCCAACGCCGACGGCGCCACGGCCCGCATGGTCTTCCGCGCCCCGAACGGCGAGAAGATCACGGCCGCCGACAACAGGGCCGCCGTCCAGGAGACGGTGAAGGAGCTGGGCGGCGGGCAGGCCGCCGCCGTCTCCGACCCGTTCGCGCCGAAGAGCGGCGCCGTCAGCAAGGACGGCACCACCGCCTACGCCTCGGTGACCTACAAGGTCGCCACCACCGACCTCACCGACGCCACCCGCGAGGGCATCGAGGACGCGGCCCAGCACGGGCGCGACGCGGGGCTGACCGTCGAGACGGGCGGCGACGCGCTGCTGACCGAGCCCGACATGGGCAACGGCGAGATCTTCGGTATCGCCGTCGCCGCCGTCGTCCTCGTCCTCACCTTCGGTTCGCTGGTGGCGGCCGGGCTGCCGCTGATCACGGCGCTGATCGGCGTCATGATCGGCATCTCGGGCATCGCCGTGCTGGGCTCTCCGCTCGGCCTGTCGGCCAACACCACCACCCTGGCGATGATGATCGGCCTCGCGGTCGGCATCGACTACGCCCTGTTCATCGCCTCCCGCTACCGCGCCGAGCTGGCCGGGGGCCGGGAGCGCGAGGAGGCGGCGGGCCGGGCAGTGGGCACGGCGGGCTCCGCCGTCGTGTTCGCCGGGCTGACGGTGGTCATCGCGCTCGCGGGACTCGCCGTCGTCAACATCCCCGTCCTCACCAAGATGGGCCTCGCCGCAGCGGGAACCGTCGTCATCGCCGTCCTCGTGGCGATCACGCTGGTGCCCGCCGCGCTCGGCCTCGTCGGCAAGCGCATCTACGGGCGCAAGGTGCGCAAGGCCAACCCGGAGACCGGGGTACCGGCCCGGCGCGCCGAGGGCGCCAGGCCCCCGGCGGGCGCGCGCTGGGCGGGTTTCGTGCTGCGCCGTCCGCTGATGGTGCTGGCCGTTGCCGTACTGGGCCTCGGCGCCATCGCCGTACCGGCCGCGAGCATGCAGCTCGGCCTGCCCGACGAGGGCAACCAGCCGGCGGACACCACGCAGCGCAAGGCGTACGACCTGCTGTCCGACGGCTTCGGGCCCGGCTTCAACGGGCCGCTGATGGTGGTCGTCGACACCCGGCAGAGCGACGATCCGAAGGCGGCGGCGCGTGAGGTCGGCGAGCGGGTCGCGAAGACCGAAGGCGTCGTGGCCGCCGCGCCGCCCGTCTTCAACAAGACCGGCGACACCGCGACCCTCACCGCCATCCCGGATTCGGGGCCGAGCAGCACGAAGACCGAGGACATCGTCCACGCCATCCGCGACCAGGCGGGCTCCATCGAGTCCGCGACGGGCGCGAAGGTGCTGGTCTCGGGCGCGACGGCCGTCACCATCGACTTCTCCCAGGTGATGAACGACGCGCTGGTGCCCTATCTGGCGCTGGTCGTCGGGCTGGCCTTCCTGCTGTTGATGCTCGTCTTCCGCTCCGTGCTCGTCCCGCTGAAGGCCGCGCTCGGCTTCCTGCTGTCGGTCCTGGCGGCGCTGGGTGCCGTGGTGGCCGTCTTCCAGTGGGGCTGGCTGGCGGGGCTGATCGGCGTCGAGCAGACCGGGCCGATCATGAGCATGATGCCGATCTTCATGGTCGGGGTCATCTTCGGCCTGGCGATGGACTACGAGGTCTTCCTGGTGACGCGCATGCGCGAGGCGTATGTGCACGGGGAGGGCCCGGGGCAGGCCATCGTCACCGGGTTCGAGCTGGGCGCCCGCGTCGTCACGGCAGCTGCGGTGATCATGATCAGCGTCTTCGCGGGCTTCATCGGGGCCTCGGAGGCGATGATCAAGATGATGGGCTTCGGCCTCGCCGTCGCGATCCTCTTCGACGCGTTCGTGGTGCGGATGGCGATCGTCCCGGCCGTGCTCGCGCTGCTGGGCAAGAAGGCGTGGTGGCTGCCGGGCTGGCTCGACCGCATCCTCCCGAACGTCGACGTGGAGGGCGAGAAGCTGCGCCGGCGACTGGAGGCGGAAGCGCCCGAGGACGGTGGCGGCGGTGGTCACGGTGACGGTGGCGGTTCCGGCGGGCCCGCGCCGAAGCCGTGGATCCCGAGGCAGCGCGACCACGAGTCGAGCGGGGTCTGACGGGCCCCGGTCCGACGGGGGGCGAGGGGGACCCGGTGCGGTGCGCCGGGTCCCCCTCGCGCTGCCCGGCCCGCCCGGCCCAGGCGGCTAAGGCGTGGTGGCCGTCTCCCAGCGGGAGGTGGCGGCCCGCGCCCGCGAAGGGCGCATCGCCAGCACGGCCATGTCGTCCCTGACGTGGCCGTCCGTGTGTGCGTGCACGTCGCGGCGCAGGTGCCGCACCAGCTCGGCGGGGGTGCTCGCGGCGTACGGGGCCAGCCGCCGCACGGGGTCGTAGAAGGCGCCCCGCGCGTCGCGGGCCTCGGTCGTGCCGTCCGTCATCAGCAGGAGCGTGGCCTCCTCGGGGAAGGCCAGCGCGACCGTACCGGCCGCACCCCGCGCCGGAGCCAGCGCCCGCAGCCCGAGGGGCAGACCGGGCCGCACCGGCTTCAGCGCCCGTACGGTGCCGTGCCCCGACGCGGCTCCGGGGTCTCCGGGGTCACCGGGGCGCAGCAGCAGGGGCGCGGGGTGGCCCCGGTTGAGCAGGCGCAGCACGCCGGTCGCGGGGTTCAGCTCGGCCGCCACGACGGAGGCGAAGTGCTCGTCGGCCAGCGGCCCCTCGCGGCGCGAGGTGTGCCGGAGCATGGCCTGTTCCAGCATGTCGACGAGAGTGTGCAGCGTGGGCGCGCGGTGCGCGGCCGTGCGGAAGGCGCCGAGCAGCGCGTTCGCGCCCCCGGCCGCTTCCGGGCCCTTGCCGCGTACGTCGCCGATCAGCAGCCGCAGCCCGTACGGGGTGTCGGCCGTCGCGTGCAGGTCGCCGCCGTCACGGCCCGCGGCGACGCCGGGGCCGGGGGCGCCGGGGGCGTTCGCCGGTGCGGGTGCCGTCGCCAGGGGCGGCGTCGGCGATGTCGGCGGCGTCGGCGGGGCGCCGGGGCGGCCGTGGGTCAGGTGCCCGGTGGTCATGGCTGCACACCCCTGAGCAGTGCGGCGAGCCCGCGTTCGAGCCCGAGCCGCAGGGGTTCCTTGCCGGGGGCCACGACGTCGTACGAGCGCAGCAGGAAGTGCCGCAGATCCGCGCTGCGGAACTCCAGCAGGGCCACGCCCTCCGGCGAGCGCAGCTCGATCACCGTACGGTCGGGTCCACAGGGCCAGACGTGCACGTCGCCTTCGCCCGAGGGGGCGCGCAGCCCCCCGATCAGCAGATCGCGGGCGAAGGCCCAGGTCACCTCGGCCCCGTCGAGGGACGCGTCGGCGGGGAAGACGAGCCGGACGGCGAGCGGGTCGCCACCGTCGTACCGGAGGGCAGCGCTCAGTGTCCGCCCGGCGGGCGGCTGAGCGATCAGGCGTGCCTGTGCGATGTGGTCGATGACTGCGGACATCGTCTGCTCCTCTGGTGTCGGGGGCGGCGGAGCCGCACAGCTCCGTGTTGCCCCTTCGACCTGTGAGACGCGTGGTGCATTACGGGGGTCACCCGGAAAACGGGGTGAGCTGTGCCACAGGGCTGGCGGAATGTGACCCATGCCACCTCTAAATGGGTTAAATAGCACTTACGGTTTAAGTCGCACCAGCCAAGGGAGTTTCCTGCCATGAACGACCCCCGACACCGCGCCGAGGGGGCCGAAGCCGACGCCCACACCGGTGCTGTCCCCGACGCGCAGGCGTACGCGCGCGTCTACGAGGAGGAACATCCCGGGCTCGTCTCCTACGCGCGCACCCTGACGGCCAACCGCTGGCTGGCCGAGGACCTGGTCGCCGAGGCCCACTTCCGGGTCTGGCGGCGGATCTCCTCGGGGTACGAGGTCGAGAACGTCCCCGCCTACCTCCGTACCGTCGTGCGCAATCTCGCCCTGACGGTCGGCGCGGCGCAGGCCCGCGAGACCCCGCGCGGGCTGGCCCCGGGGTCCGGGCCGGGCGCCGGGTCCGGCGGTGACCCGGGGCAGCGGGTCGCTTACGTGGACCTGCTGGCCAGGGTGCTGGAGCAGCTTCCCGAGCGGCAGGTGAAGGCGCTGTGGCTGGCCGAGGCCGAGGACCAGCCGCTGGAGGCGGTGGGCCGCACGCTCGGCTCCAGCCGCAACGCGACGGCCGTCCTGCTGCACCGGGCCCGCGAAGGACTGCGCCAGGGGTTCCTGCGCCAGCAGCCCGGCACCCCGAGGGACGCCGCCTGCGCCGCGCACTGGGAGCGGCTGCCCGCGCATGTGCGGGGCATGGGCTCCGACCGCGCCACCCGCGATCTGGAGCGGCACCTGGGGGAGTGCGCCGACTGCCGGGAGCGGATGGCGCTGCTGATGCGCGCGAACGACAGGCTGCCCGCGCTGGTCGGGCCCGCGTTGCTGGTGGTCCTGGCGGGTGGCGGCGCGAAGGTCCTGGCGGCGCTGGCCGGGGCGGGCGCGGCCTCGGGTTCCGACGCGGGTTCCGGGTCCTCCGGGTCCGGGTCCGGTTCGGCTTCCGGTTCCGGCGGGTCCGGGGTCTCGGGCGTCGTGCTCGGGCCCCTGCGGTTCGCCAGGGAGGCGGTCGGGAGGCTGCCGACGCAGGCCACGGTGGGGGTCGTGGGCCTCGCGGCCGTCGGCACCGTGGCCGTGGCCGGGCTGGCCGTCACGGGGCACGGGCAGCCTGCGGGCGAGCGTGCCCAGGGCTCCGGCGGGTCGACGGCGCCCCCGTCCTCCTCCTACGGGGGTGCGGACGGGTCAGGGGAGCGCACCCCCGGCCCCGGAAGCGCCGACCCGACGGAGACGACCGGCCACCCGGACACGCGCTACCCACGCGCGGAGTCCAAGGAGACCACGGAGCCCGCGCAGCGCCCGGATCCGGCGCAGCGCCCGGAGTCCGCGGAGCCCGAGGACTCGACGGCGCCCTCCGACGGGCCCGCCTCGCACGAGCCCCCGGACTCCCCTTCGGACCCTCCGCCGAAGTCGCCGTCGGGCTCCCCCTCGGACAGCCCCGCGACGGACGGGCCCTCGGACAGCCCGACGCCCGAGCCCTCGCGGGACCCGTCGGACTCTCCCTCGGACACCCCGTCGGACTCGCCTTCCGGATCCCCTTCCGGTTCCCCCTCGGAAGAGCCCTCGTCGCCCGCGCCCTCGCCCAGCCCGAGCCACATACCGGAGCGCAGCCCCACGCCGACCGCGCCCACGGGCTCCACGACGGGCTCGGCGACGGCTTCCACGAAGGGCTCCGCCGTCGCGCCGCACCGGACGTGCGTCGGCGCACACCCCGTCTACGTGTGCCAGTACCGCTGACGGTCCCGTCCCACCCCGCCCCGGTCCCGTCCCACCCCGCTCCGTAGTCGCGCACAAGGCACTCTTGCAAAGGGTTTGCAGGTAGCGACTATCATCAAACGGTTGCGCAGCCAGCCGTCAGAGCTGGGAGTGTCGAGAACCGGAGCGCCGCATGCATGTCCCCGACGGATTCATCAACGCACCCGTATCCGTCGCGACGGGCGTGGTCGCCGCCGGTGCCGTCGCCGTCTCGCTGCGCGGTGCGCGCCGCGAGCTGGACGAGCGGACCGCGCCGCTGGCCGGGCTGGTCGCGGCGTTCATCTTCGCCGTGCAGATGCTCAACTTCCCCGTCGCGGCCGGTACGAGCGGCCATCTGCTGGGCGGTGCGCTGGCCGCGATACTCGTCGGCCCGTACACGGGCGTGCTCTGCGTGGCCGTCGTCCTGCTGATGCAGGGCATCCTCTTCGCCGACGGCGGGCTGACCGCGCTGGGCGTCAACATCACGGACATGGGCGTGGTGACCGTCCTCGTCGCGTACGGGATCTTCCGCGGCCTGCTGCGCGTCCTGGCGCGCGGCAAGGGCACGGGTCCCGCACGCAAGGGCGCGGTCACGGCCGCCTCGTTCGTCGCCGCGCTGATATCCGTGCCCGCCGCCGCCGTCGCCTTCACCCTCGTCTACGCGCTCGGCGGCACGGCTGATGTCGCGCTCGGCAAGGTCTTCGCCGCGATGGTCGGGGTCCATGTGCTGATCGGCATCGGTGAGGCCGCGATCACGGCGCTGACCGTCGGCGCCGTCGTCGCCGTACGCCCGGACCTCGTGCACGGCGCGCGTGACGTGATGGCCTCGCCGCTCGCGCTGCGCGTGGTGAGCCCGGCGGCACCCGCGGCCCCCGGCTCGGGCGCTCAGGGCACGCCCCCTGCCGCCTCCGCTTCCACTTCCGTCCCGGCTTCCGCTTCCACTTCCGCTTCCGGCCCGGACGCGGAGGAGGCCGGCGCGACGGCTACGGGCCGCCGCGCCACGTGGCGGATCTGGCTCGCCGGGCTCGTCGCTGCCCTCGTCTGCGCGGGCGTCGTCAGCTTCTACGCGTCCGCCAGCCCCGACGGCCTGGAGAAGGTCGCCGCCGACAACGGCATCGACAAGAAGGCGGAGGACCACGCCGCCGAGGACTCCCCGCTGGCCGACTACGGCGTCAAGGACATCGCGGACTCCCGCCTCTCGGGCGGCCTCGCGGGCGTCATCGGTGTCGGGGTGACGCTCGCCGTCGGCTCGGGAGTCTTCCTCGTCGTACGCCGCCGCACGGCCGCCGCCACATCAACGTCGCCCACATCCACATCCACATCCACGTCCACCTCCGCCTCCGCGTCCGGAAGCGAACCCGGCCAGGCCGGGCAGGGCAGCCAGGACAGCAGCCAGAGCAGCCAAGGCGGCCAGGTCTGACATGGGCGCCGGACACGCGCATCTGCTCTACCAGCACGGGCACTCGCCCGTGCACGCCCTGCCGCCGCACTGCAAGCTCGCCGCCGTCCTCTGCTTCGTCGTCGTGGTCGTCTCCACGCCGCGCGAGGCGATGTGGGCCTTCGGGCTGTACGCGGTGCTGCTCGCGGCCGTCGCCGCCGTGGCCCGCGTGGCGCCCGCGCGGGTGCTGAAGCGGATGCTGATCGAGGTGCCGTTCGTCGCCTTCGCCGTGCTGATGCCGTTCGTGGCAGAGGGGCAGCGGACCGAGGTTGACGTGCCCGTGCTGGGGGCGCTGTCGCTGTCCGTGCCGGGGCTGTGGGGCGCCTGGAACGTCCTCGCCAAGGGCACCCTCGGCGTCGCCGCCTCCGTCCTGCTGGCCTCGACGACCGAGCTGCGGGAACTCCTCCTCGGGCTCCAGCGGCTGCGGCTGCCCCCGCTGCTCGTCCAGATCGCCTCGTTCATGGTCCGCTACGGGGACGTCGTCACCGACGAGATGCGCCGCATGCGCATCGCCCGCCTCTCCCGGGGCTTCGAGGCCCGTGGCGTACGGCAGTGGGGCGTGCTCGCCAAGTCCGCCGGTGCCCTGTTCATCCGCTCCTACGAGCGCGGCGAACGCGTACACCTCGCCATGGTCAGCCGTGGCTACACCGGTTCGATGCCCGTCATCGACGAGGTGACCGCGTCCGGCGCGCAGTGGCGCCGCGCCGCCGCGCTCCCGCTCTCCGCCCTCGCGATCTGTCTGCTGGGATGGCTGCTGTGACCGACCCGAACCCCCGCCCGAACCACCACCCGCACCCCACGTCCCCCTCCGCCCCCTCGCTCCAGGTCGCCGGGCTGGCCTACGCGTACCCCGACGGCCACCAGGCACTGTTCGGCGTCGACCTCACCGTCCAGCGGGGCGAGCGCGTCGCGCTGCTCGGTCCCAACGGCGCGGGCAAGACCACCCTCGTCCTCCACCTCAACGGCATCCTCACGGCGGGCGCGGGCTCCGTCACCGTCGCCGGGCTGCCCGTCGGCAAACGGGACCTGGCCGAGATCCGCCGCCGCGTCGGCATCGTCTTCCAGGACCCCGACGACCAGCTCTTCATGCCGACCGTCCGCGAGGACGTGGCCTTCGGGCCCGCCTCGGCCGGGCTGCGCGGCGCCGAGCTGGAGTCGCGGGTGCACGACGCGCTGGCCCAGGTCGGCATGGCGGCGTACGCGGACCGCCCGCCGCACCACCTCTCGTTCGGGCAGCGCCGCCGCGTCGCCGTGGCCACCGTGCTCGCGATGCGCCCCGAGATCCTCGTCCTCGACGAGCCCTCCTCCAACCTCGACCCGGCCTCGCGCCGCGAACTCGCCGACATCCTGCGCGCCCTGGACGTCACTGTGCTGATGGTCACGCACGACCTCCCGTACGCGCTGGAGCTGTGCCCGCGCTCCGTCGTCCTCAGCGACGGGGTCATCGCGGCGGACGGCGGCACGCAGGAGCTTTTGTGCGACGGCGAGTTGATGGCCGCGCACCGGCTGGAGCTGCCGTTCGGCTTCGACCCGAGGTCGGTCACGGTGCCGGGCGGCCGGTAGCGCGAGCCCGCGCGGGGCCCCGTACGAGTGGGCCGCGGCGACCCGTACGAGTGGGCCGCGTGGGGCCGCGCGAGCGGGCCACGCTCCCGCCCGGCCGGGGCCCGAAGCCGGTCCCGGTGCGTAACCGCATCAGCGGCCCGTTGCACCATGGATGTCGCACAGCAGACGGAAAGCGGCGGGAGCGAAGAAAACGTGGTCGACGTCCAGGGCACGGTGGCGGACGGTTTCGAACCGGTCCGGGACGCCTTCGTACGCAACTTCGCCGAGCGCGGCGACACCGGCGCGGCCGTGACGGTGCACAGGCACGGGCGCAAGGTCGTCGATCTGTGGGGCGGCACCAAGGGGCCTGACGGGGAGCCGTGGACCCGGGGGACGGCGGTCGTCGTCCGCTCGGCGGGCAAGGGGCCGGCGGCGTCCGTGCCGCACATCCTGCACCAGCGCGGACAGCTCGACCTGGACGCGCCCGTCGGCACCTACTGGCCCGAGTTCAAGGCGAACGGCAAGGAACGCGTGCTGGTGCGGCACCTGCTCTCGCACCGCGCCGGAGTGCCCGCGCTCGATGTGCCGCTCACCCCGCAGGAGGCCATCGACGGCGTCAGCGGCCGTCGCGCCCTCGTCGCGCAGACGCCCGCCTGGCAGCCGGGCACCGCGCACGGCTACCACCCGCACACCTTCAGCTGGCTGCTCGGCGAACTCGTGCGGAGGGCCACGGGGCGCTCCCTCGGCCGCTGGTTCGCCGAGGAGATCGCCCGCCCGCTCGACCTCGCGCTCTGGTTCGGGCTGCCCGCTTCCGGCCAGTGGCGGGTCGCGCACAGCGAGCGCGTCGAGACGCCGCCCCCGCCGGCCGCCAAGGGGCTGCGCGTGCGGCCCAAGCGCTCCGTCACCGACGCCTACGAGGACCCGGCCTCGCTGACCAGCCGCGCCTTCGGCTCCATCGACCCGCACCCCGACGAGAACGACGTCCCCTACCGCGCCGCCGGACTCCCCGGCTCCGCGGGCATCGCGACGGCCCGCTCCCTCTCCCGCTTCTACGCGGCGCTCATCGGCCCCGTACACGCGGAGCCGGAGCCAGAGACGGGGCCGGAGACGCCGGGCGCGGAGCCGGAACCGGAGGCCGCGTGCGCCGGGCGGCGGCTGTTCACCCCGGCGACGCTCACCCAGGCCAGGTCCGAGGAGTCCTCGGGCCCCGACCAGGTGCTCGTCGTCTCCACCCGCTTCGGCCTCGGCTTCATGCTGCACGGCCCCGCCTCGCCGATGCTGGGCCCCGGCTCGTTCGGGCACCCGGGGCGCGGCGGCTCGCTGGCCTTCGCCGACCCCGAGACGGGGACAGGATTCGCCTACGTCACCCGCGCGATGCAGCGTTCGGTCACCTCGGACCCGCGCGCCGAGGCCCTCGTACGGGCGCTGCGCGCCTGCGGCTGACGGCGCCGGTACGGGAGCGGGAGCGGGAGACGGGCGGGGCGCTACGGCCTCAGCTCAGCCCGGCGACCAGCCGCCGCGCGTCCTCGGCCTCCAGCCGGATGCCGAAGAGACCGTCCAGCGCCTCGGGGACCTCGCCCGGCGCCAGCTCGCGCGCCTCGCGGGAGCCGTCGAGTGGCCGGGTGGTCGTCAGCGTCAGCCCGTCCAGCACATGCAGCCGGTCGGGCAGCACCCGCTGGATGAAGGGACGCGTGACGAAGGGGGAGCGGGGGTGGGTGGCGACGAAGTGGTTCGCGGCCTCGTAGTCGACGGGGTAGCGCGGGTCCGGCGTCGTGCCGTGCCGGTCGAACCAGCGGCCTTCCGCCGCGTCCCACGCGTACAGCATCCAGCCCCGCGCGCCGGGCGTCACGGTGCGCCACTCCAGGCGGTAGCGCCAGTCGTCGGCGCTCGCCTCCGCGCCGTCGGCCAGCTCGATCGGGGTGAGCGGGCTGGACCCGAAGCCGACGTCGCACAGCCACACGCGCCCCGTCTCCGGGCCCTCTGCCGTCTCTGCCGTCCCCGCCGTCTCCACGCGCAGCATCGCGTGCGTCTCCGGCTTGACCTTGTCCGAGCCCATCCGCACCCGGCCCAGCAGCCCCGTCAGCCCGAAGCCGAAGCGCTCCAGGGCCGCGGCGAAGAGCGTGACGTGCTCGAAGCAGTAGGCGCCGCGTGTGCCGTGCCGACGGTGCACCAGCTTGTCCTGGAGCGCGGCCAGGTCCAGCGGGATGTCGCGGCCGAGGATGATCTCCAGGTTCTCGAACGGGAGCGCCAGCACGTGCGCGCGGTGCAGCTCGCGCAGCGCGTCGAAGGTGGGTGCGCGCTCCCCGTCGTAGCCGATACGGGCCAGGTAGGCGTCCAGGTCGAGCTGTTCGCCGTGCCAGATGCTGTCCACTTCTCGTCCGTCTCGCTCTGCTCGTTCGGTTCGCTCGGTTGGCTCGTCCCGGTCGGTGACCGCGCCCTCCCATGATCAGCGCCCGCCCGGCCCCTGCGCATTCCCGGCCCGTGATTCAGGGGTCTCGTACGGGTGATCGGCGCGCGCGTTCTGCGCTAGCCTCGCCCGATGCGGCGATTCGAGGGGTACGCGGCGCTGGTGACGGGCGCAGGGCGGGGGATCGGAGAGGCGATCGCCAGGCGGCTCGCGGACGAGGGCGCGAAGGTGCTGGTGACGGATCTCGACGGAACGCGGGCCGCGAAGGCCGCCGAACGGATCCGTGAGGCGGGCGGCGAGGCCGAGAGCCGCGCCTGCGACGTGGGGGACAGGATCGCCGTCGAGGAGACGGCAGCGCTCGTGGCGAAACGCTTCGGCGGATTCGACGTCCTCGTGAACAACGCCTACTCCTGCCATCCCGACGCCGACTCCTTCGAGGACGCGTCGGACGACAGCTGGCTGCGCGACATGGACATCACCTTGAACGGCGCCTTCCGCTGCTCCCGCGCCGCCATGCCCTACCTGGCGGCGTCCGGGGGCCGGGGCGCCATCGTCAACATCGGCTCCGTCAACGGCAGCCAGGACTTCGGCAACCACGCCTACAGCGCGGCGAAGGCGGGCCTGGCCAGCCTGACCCGTACGCTCGCGGGCCAGAGCGCCCCGCGCGGCGTGCGCGTCAACCTCATCGCGCCCGGCACGGTCGACACGCCCAACTGGGCGGGGAGGGGCGAGGCGCTGGAGCGCGCCGCCGCGGAGTATCCGCTCGGCCGCGTGGGGCACCCCGGCGACATCGCGTCGGCCGCCGCCTTCCTCGCCTCGTCCGACGCCGCCTGGATCACCGGCGTCACCCTCCCCGTAGACGGCGGCCTCACCTTCAGCAACCTCGGCCTGCGCCGCGCCCTCCGCGGCCAGGACCGCGCCTGAGCGCGGCGCGGGCGCGCTGCGCTGAGCCGTTCACGGACCGGGCGGATGCGGGGCCGATCGGGCGTCGGTCCGTGTCGGCACGGGATGCGCCGGATGCACCGGATGCACCGGGCATGGCCGAGCGGTGAGTTGAGCAGGCGAGCGGGCCGCGCGGTGCGCTGGGTCCCCAGGCGCGCGGGTTGCGGCAGACGGCATGCTGCGCCGGGGCGTCGGGGTCCGGTTGTTCACCGGCCGGCCGGGTCGGCCTGGCGTCGGGCCACGCCGACACCGGAGGCACCGGATGCTGTGGATGCACCGGGCGTGGCCGAGCGGTGAGTTGAGCGGGTCAGCGGGCCGCGCGGTGCGCTGGGTCCCCAGGCGCGCGGGTTGCGGCAGACGGCATGCTGCGCCGGGGCACTGGGGCACCGGAGCCCGGTCCCTCCCAGGGGCCCTGTCCAGGCCGGCAGGGCCGCGCGGCGTTCGTCGCCTCGTCCAGGGTCAGGCGAGGACCCGGGCGCCGGGGGCTGGGCCCGTCGCGGGGCGGGCGGTGCGGCAGGTGCGGGAGGCGAGGAGGGACTCGGCGACGGAGGCCGCCGACTCGGCGTCCTTCGCGAGGAACGCGCACGTCGGCCCGGACCCCGAGACCAGCGCGGCCAGCGCACCGGCCGCCGTGCCCGCCTCCAGCGTCTCGGCGAGCGAGGGCCGCAGCGAGACGGCAGCGGCCTGGAGGTCGTTGGAGAGCGCCCCGGCCAGCGTCGCCGCGTCGCCCGTGCGCAGCGCCTCCAGCAGCCTGTCCGACGGCTCGGGCGCTGGGACGTCGGCGACACCGGCGCCCGTACCCGCGCTCTCGCGCAGCCGGTCGCACTCCCCGTAGACGGCCGGTGTGGACAGCCCGCCCTCGGCGACGGCGAACACCCAGTGGAACGTCCCGCCGGTCTCCAGCGGCGTCAGCAGTTCGCCCCTCCCACGCCCCAGCGCGGCCCCGCCCACCAGGCTGAACGGCACGTCGGAGCCCAGCTCGGCGCAGAGCGCGAGCAGTTCGTCCCGCGAGGTGTGCGTACCCCACAGCGTGTCGCAGGCGAGCAGCGCGCCCGCCGCGTCGGCGCTGCCGCCCGCCATGCCGCCCGCGACGGGGATGTCCTTCGCGATGTGCAGATGCACGCGCGGCTCCAGGCCGTGCCGCGCGGCCAGCGCGCTCGCCGCGCGGGCCGCGAGGTTGGTGCCGTCGAGCGGGATCTCGCCCGCGTCGGGTCCGGAGGCGGTCAGCCGGAGCGCGTCGGCGGGGGTGGCGCTCACCGAGTCGAAGAGGCTGACGGCCAGGAAGACGTTGGCCAGGTCGTGGAAGCCGTCGGCGCGGCGTCCGCCGACCGCCAGCTGGACGTTGACCTTGGCCGGTACCCGGACGGTGACGGTGCTGGTCACGCGGCGCTCCCCCTGTGCTTTCCGTTCCGGCCGCTGCGGCCGTTGTCCTCGTGGCTGGTGTCGTGGCTGTTCTCGTGGCCGGTGCCGTTCGCGCCACCGCCGTCCTCGCGGGCGTACGTGCGCCGTCCCCCTTCACCGGAACCGGAACCCGTGCCGCCGCGCGGCCCGTGCTCGGCGATGGCGGCGAACTCCTCGACCGTCAGCCCCTCGCCCCGCGCCTGGGGCGACACCCCGGCGGCGCGCAGCGCCTCCTCCGCCGCCGCTGCCGAGCCCGCCCAGCCCGCGAGCGCCGCGCGCAGCGTCTTGCGGCGCTGCGCGAACGCCGCGTCGACCACCGTGAAGACCTCGTCCCTGGCCGCGCTCGTGCGCGGCGGCTCGCGGCGTACGAGCGAGACCAGGCCCGAGTCGACGTTGGGCGCGGGCCAGAAGACGTTGCGGCCGATCGCTCCGGCCCGCTTCACCTCGCAGTACCAGGCGGCCTTGACCGACGGCACCCCGTACACCTTCGAACCCGGCGCTGCGGCCAGCCGGTCGGCGACCTCGGACTGGACCATGACGAGCGTGCGCTCGATCGTCGGGAAGACCGCGAGCATGTGCAGCAGCACAGGGACCGCGACGTTGTAGGGCAGGTTGGCGACGAGCGCGGTCGGCGGCGGCCCCGGCAGGTCCGCGGGCCCCACCCGCATCGCGTCGGCGTGCACCAGCGCGAAGCGGCCGGCGCGCTCGGGGAGTCGCGCCCGTACCGTCGCGGGCAGCCCTGCGGCGAGCGCGTCGTCGATCTCGATGGCCGTCACCCGCTCCGCCGTCTCCAGCAGCCCGAGCGTCAGCGAGCCGAGCCCCGGGCCGATCTCGGCCACCACGTCGTCGGCGCGGACACCGGCCGTGCGCACGATCCGGCGGACGGTGTTGGCGTCGATGACGAAGTTCTGGCCGCGCTGCTTGGTGGGGCGCACCCCCAGCGCGTCGGCGAGTTCGCGGATGTCGGTGGCGCCGAGGAGGGGGTCGGCGTGCCCGGTGTCGGGGCCGGGGGCCGGGCCGTCGGAGGGGCCGGGGGCTGGGTCGTCGGGGGCTGCGCTCACCGCGTCAGTTTACGGGCGCGCTCACTGCGTGAGTCTCCGCCCGCAGTGCGGCCACGGGCTCGCGCCCCTGTCCACGTAGAGCTTCTTCGCGCGGAACGTCTGCTCGGCACCCGACGCGTCCTGCGGCCTGCCGCTGCCGCCGAGGCGCCGCCAGGTCTGGGTGTCGAACTGGTACAGCCCGCCGTACGTCCCCGACGGGTCCACCGCGTCCGGCCTGCCGCCCGACTCGCACTGCGCGAGACCGCCCCAGTTGAGGTGGTCGGCGCCCGCGACGGACCGCGGCATCGGCTTGGTCCCCACCTTGACGATCCGGGCCTGCGGGCGGCGCACCACCTCGGTACCGATGCGCTTCGGCTTCTCCTTGACGCCGTTCACGGTGCGCAGCCGGTACGTGGTCCGCCTCAGCCCAGGGCGTCCCTGCCGCTCCACGACCTCGGTGCCCTTGTTCAGCGAGGCGTCCTCGCGGCGCACGGTGTCGTACGGAATGCGCTCCTCCGCCACCTTCTGGCCGCCCGTGATGCGCATGACCTTGATGACCTGCCCGTCGCGCGGGAAGCCGTCGAGCGCGACGGACGTGGTGTCGTCGCCCGTCAGCTCGATGCCCGCCTCGTCCAGTGCCTCCTCGACCGTGGCCGCGTTCGTGCGCACGGTGTGCTCGCGGCCGTCGGCGACGAAGGTGACGCCGCGCTCCGTCCGTACGGACAGGTCCAGGCCCCGCCGCGCGATCCGCGCGCCGCGCGACACCGACAGATAGGCGCCCTCGGCGCGCACGCCCAACTGGTCGAGCGCGCCGTCCACGGTCCGCGCTGTGGTCCACACCCGGCGCCGGCTGCCGTCGAGTTCGAGGGAGAGGGGGCGGCCGTAGCGCACGGCGATCTCGTCCCCGTTGGCGAGCTGCTCGCGCGGGGACGGCGCGACGATGTCGTGCGCGCCGACCTTCAGGCCCTCGTCCTCCAGCAGCTCGCCGACGTCGTCGGCGAAGGTGTGCAGGGTGCGCGGGGTGCCGTCGACGCTGAGGCGTACCGCCTTGTCGTGCGCGACGAACGCGGAGGTGCCGCCCGCGAGGAACGCGACGACCAGCGCCTGCGGGAGCAGCCGCCGCAGCGCGTCCGGCCGCTGGACCGGTCTCCCCGGTCTCCCCGGTCTCCCCGGCTTCCCGCGCCCCCGTGCCCCCGCCGCCGCCTTGCGGGCCGCTGCCCGCCCGCCACTGGGCGCGACGGGCGGGGCGACGGGCGGTACGGGGCCGTCGGGCACGGGCCCGGGTTCGGGCTCCTGGGCCGCCGCGTACCCCTCGTACTCCCCGTACGGGTCGGAGGGCTCGGGGGCGCCGGAGGGGGTGAGGGGGTCGTAGTGCGCCCCGTACGGCTGCGCGTACGCCTGCTCACAAACCGGCTGCCCGTACTCCCCGTCCTGCCCGTACGCGTGCCAGGGGCCTTGCGGCGTCTCGTACAGCGGGCCATACGGTGCGTGCGGCTGACTCACGGCACTCCAAGGTCGTCCGGCGGTGTGGCGGGCCGGGACTGTAGCGGAGTGCACGTGACTCTCCCAAGCGACGCGACTACACAGCGTCACTCGTACGGGGGTGTCAGTAGCCTCAGTAGCCGAAGGCGAGCGCCGTGTTCTTGGCGATGTGTTCCGCCAGCACGTCCTCGGACATCCCCTTCGTCTCCGCCATCGCGCGCAGGGTGACCGGAACGAGATACGGCGCGTTGGGCCGACCGCGGTACGGCGCCGGAGTCAGGAACGGCGCGTCCGTCTCCACCAGCACCAGCTCGGGCGGCGCGACGGCGAGCGCGTCACGCAGCGGCTGGGCGTTCTTGAAGGTGACGTTCCCGGCGAAGGACATGAAGTAGCCCTTGGCCGCGCAGACCTCCGCCATGGCCGCGTCGCCCGAGTAGCAGTGGAAGACGGTCCGCTCCGGCGCGCCCTCCTCGTCGAGGAGGCGCAGCACGTCCTCGTGCGCGTCGCGGTCGTGGATGACCAGGGCCTTGTCCAGCCGCTTCGCGATCTCGACATGCGCGCGGAAAGAGCGCTTCTGCGCGGCGACGCCGTCCTCGCCCGTACGGAAGTAGTCCAGCCCCGTCTCGCCCACGGCCAGCACCTGGGGGAGCGCCGCCAGCTCCTCGATCCCCGCCAGCGCCGCGTCGAGGTCCGGCACCCGGGGTGCCTCGTTGGGGTGCAGCGCGACGGCCGCGTGCACCGACGCGTGCGCGGCGGCGGTCTCGGCGGCCCACCGCGAACGCTCCAGATCGCAGCCGACCTGGACGACCGTGGTGACCCCGACCGAGGCCGCCGCCGCCAGGGCCTCCTCGACTCCGGAGTCCTGCATGTCGAGATGGGTGTGCGAGTCGGCGACCGGCACACGGAGCGGTTCGGGCAGCGGCGGTGCGGGCTGTGCGGTCTTCGGCATGCCCGCGATCATAATTCGTGCCCGCCACGGCCAATTCACCGGATCATACTGTGGGGGGTTTCACGTGGTGCGCGAGTTTCCTGTGGCGTGAGGTTTTCACGCGGTGCGAGGTTTCACGCGGTGCGCGGGATCACCGGCTGTACGGGAGACCTGTGGTGCGGCAATGCGGCCTCCGCCGTGGAAACCCGGCCCGAACGCATGATCCTCACCAGGTGCCCCTCGCAATTGAGGCACGTGGGGTGAGTGAGCGGGGACGGGACGCGTGCGCCATCCGCGTAGTAGACGATGTGCGGGCGGCCGTCGGCATATTCGAGATGCACTATCTCGTACTCCTGCTCCCAGCCGTGCCCGCAGCGCATGCAGGCGAACGAGTAGGACTCGTGGACCGCGTCACTCGCCTCGCCCCCGCCACTGTTGCCCGTGTGATTCATGGCAGCTCCTCTCTCCGAGCGGGTGGCCCACTTACCAGTGGACTCCCCTTTCCGAGGAAGCGCAGCAGCCTTTCGCGTTATTGGGGCAGATTTGGCCTTCACATAGCGAAGGCGGCCACGGCACGGGTCCGGCTTTGCCTTTAACCGTAGCCCTTTACTCGCCGGTCGGCTTTCCGCCCGTGGAATCGTGCGCGTTCTTTACCGCGACCACCGCATCGAATACGTCACGCTTGGGTACCCCCGCATTCCGCGCGACGGCCGCGATGGCCTCCTTGCGGCGTTCCCCCGCCTCCTCGCGCACGGCGACCCTGCGCGCCAGCTCGGCCGCGTCCAGCTCCCCCGGATCCGGCTCCGGGGCGCCCTCGACGACGACGGTGATCTCGCCCCGCACCCCCTCCGCCGCCCAGGCGGCCAGCTCCTTGAGGGGGCCGCGCCTGACCTCCTCGTACGTCTTCGTCATCTCACGGCACACCGCGGCACGCCGCTCCCCGCCCAGCGCCTCCGCCATCGCCGCGAGCGCGGCCTCCAGCCGGTGCGGGGACTCGAAATAGACGAGCGTGCGCCGCTCGTCCGCGGCCTCGCGCAGCCGCGCCAGGCGCTCGCCCTGCTTGCGGGGCAGGAACCCCTCGAAGCAGAACCGGTCGACCGGCAGCCCGGACAGTGCCAGCGCCGTCAGCACGGCGGAGGGCCCCGGGACGGCCGTGACCCGCACGCCGCGCTCCACGGCGGCGGCGACCAGCCGGTAGCCGGGGTCCGAGACCGACGGCATCCCCGCGTCGGTGACCAGCAGCACGCGGGCGCCTCCGGCGAGCGCTTCGGCGAGTTCGGGGGTACGGGCCGACTCGTTCCCCTCGAAGTACGACACGATCCTGCCCTCGGGGCGCACGCCGAGTGCCTGCGTCAGCCTGCGCAGGCGGCGGGTGTCCTCGGCGGCGACGATGTCCGCCTCGGCGAGTTCCCTTGCGAGGCGGGGCGGTGCGTCTTCGGCGTCGCCGATGGGGGTCCCTGCGAGTACGAGCGTCCCAGTCACGCCCCCATCCTCCCAGGACGCGCGGGGCGCTGCGCTGGGCGGTTCGACGTTTGGGGGTTGCCCTCTTCGCCGGGGGTGTTGCGCGGGACGGTTCGCCGGTGTGGTGGGCGCCGCAGGGTCCCGCGCTGATTTTCGTACCGTGGCACGGGGGTGCCGTCGTGTGGCGGAGCGCCGTGTTCGGCTGCCTGGCCGGTGGCTTCGGCGCGGCGTATGGACCGGTGCGTCGCGGCTTGCGCCGCGTGGTTCTTGGCTTGCGCCGGTGGTTATGGGGTGCCTGGGTGGTGGGGGTCGGCGCCGCGCCGGGGTGTCTCCTCGGCGTGAAGGTCTCGTGTTCGGCTTTCGGCCGGTGACTTTCTCGACCTGCGGGGACACCCCACCACGTCCCCTCCCACCCGGTGGCCAACAGCAGGTCGGTGCCCCCTCCGCTTGTGCCCATGCTGTGTGCCCGCACCTGGCGGTACGGGCCCAGCTCTGTCACGGGAAGCCGACGGCGACGGCTCACCCTTGTTGTGGGCAAGCGTCCCGCTCGGCGAGGGGGCACCTCCCAGCGGTAGCTGGGGGAGGGTGGGCACAACCCGTGCCACCGGCCCGCAGCACGCGAACGAACCCCCAAGGGGCACCCGGCTACGCACCCCCGGCAGGGGGTGTTGCGCGGGACGGTCGGCCCGTGGAGTGGGGACCGTAGGTCCCGCGCTGAATTTGTGCCGCCGCACGCCATGGAGTCGGCCCCGGCGGACCCGGAGGAGCAGCGGGTCACCGGCGGGACGGGGACGTGGTGGGGTGTCCCCGCAGGTCGAGACGAACGACGGTGGAAAGCCGAAAACGAAAGCTTCACGCCGAGGAGACACCCCACCGCGGCACCGGACACCCAAGAACACGTACCCCACACGGCCACCGGCGCAAGCCAAGAACCACGCGGCGCCAGCCGCGACGTACCCGCACCACACGCCGCGCCGAAGCCACCCACCCGCACCCGGAAACGGCGAACCGCCCAGCGCAGCGCCCCCGCCCCGGCGTGCTGCGGCACAAAAATCAGCGCGGGACCCTGCGGCACCCACCACACCGGACAACCGTCCCGCGCAACACCCCCGGCGAACAGGGCAACCCCCGTTTTCCTTCCGCACCCCGCGAAGGGAGCCGCCCCCGCGAAGGGTGAGGCCCACAGGCGGGTTCCCTACGATGGGCCGGTGACGACCAGTGACACCGCGGCGGACGTCGAGCGCGAGGCCCCCTCGGACAGCCTGCCCACGTGGCAGTCCCGACTGCGCCGCTTCGGATACGTGGGCCACCCCCGCCCCGGCACGCGGCACCGCCTCGTGCCCCCCTTCCCGTCCCCTGACGTGCGTCTAGGCGCGCTCTTCGGGTTCTCACCGGTCGTCGCGGCCCGCTTGGCGCGGTGGTCCGCCTGGGGCGGCCCGGTGCTGATCGCGCTCGTCGCCGGGCTGCTGCGCTTCTGGCGGCTGGGCTCACCCCACGCGGTGATATTCGATGAGACGTACTACGCCAAGGACGCGTGGTCCCTCCTCCAATACGGGTACGAGGGCACCTGGCCCGAGAACGCCAACGACAAGATCCTGGGCGACCCGTCCCGTATCCCGCTGTCACCGGACGGCTCGTACGTCGTGCACCCGCCCGTCGGGAAGTGGGTGATCGCGCTCGGCGAGTGGATGTTCGGCCTGGACCCGTTCGGCTGGCGCTTCATGACGGCGGTGCTCGGCACCCTGTCGGTGCTGATGCTGTGCCGGATCGGGCGGCGGCTGTTCCGTTCGACCGCGCTCGGCTGCCTCGCGGGCGGTCTGATGGCCGTCGACGGGCTGCACTTCGTGATGAGCCGCACGGCGCTGCTCGACCTGGTGCTGATGTTCTGGGTGCTGGCGGCCTTCGGCTGTCTGCTGATCGACAGGGACAGAACCCGCGCGCGCCTGGCCCGCGCGCTCCCGGAGGCCGAGCCATCGGGGGACGCACCGCCCTCAGGCGAAGCCCCGCGCGAGGTGCGCCCCGACCCCGACGTCGGCGACCGGTTCTCGCTCGGCCTGCGCCCTTGGCGGCTGGCCGCCGGGCTCTGCCTGGGCCTGGGTCTCGCCACCAAGTGGAACGGCCTCTACATCCTGGCCGCCTTCGGCATCCTCACCGTCCTGTGGGACGTGGGAGCACGCCGCACGGCGGGCGCCTCGCGCCCGTTCCTCGCGGCCGTGCGCAAGGACGCGCTGCCCGCGTTCCTCTCGCTCGTCGTCGTGTCGGTCTGCACCTACGTGGTGTCGTGGGCGGGCTGGTTCGCCACCAAGGGCGGCTACTTCCGCGACTGGGCCGACGAGCAGGGCGCGGCCGGGCCCTGGGGCTGGCTCCCCGGACCGCTGCGCAGCCTGTGGCACTACGAGTCCGAGGTGTACGACTTCCACATCGGCCTCACCTCGGGGCACACGTACCAGTCCAACCCGTGGAGCTGGCTCGTCCTGGGCCGTCCCGTCTCGTACTTCTACGAGTCGCCCAAGGCGGGCAAGGACGGCTGCACGGACGTGGCCGAGGGCTGCGCCCGCGAAGTGCTCGCCCTGGGGACACCGTTGCTGTGGTGGGCGGGGTGCCTCGCGGTGCTGTACGTGCTCTACCGCTGGCTCTTCCGGCGCGACTGGCGCGCGGGCGCGATCCTGTGCGGAATCGCCGCGGGCTACCTCCCCTGGTTCATGTACCAGGAGCGGACGATCTTCCTCTTCTACGCGGTCGTCTTCCTGCCGTTCATCTGCCTGGCGCTGGCCATGACGATCGGCGCGCTCGCCGGACCGCCGGGCGTGAGCGACCGCAGACGCACGATCGGCATCGTCGGCTCGGGCGTGCTGGTGCTGCTCATCATCTGGAACTTCATCTACTTCTGGCCGATCTACACGGGCCAGACGATCTCCATGGACGCCTGGCGCAACCGCATGTGGTTCGACACCTGGATCTGAGCAGGGGAAGGTGGGGACTCACGAGTCGCAAGTAGTCTTCATCCGAAACGAACTTGATCTAGATCTCTTCTGGAACTGATCGGTCCGGAAACGACGTCTGTGACTTCGGTTCCACTCCGGGCCCGAAACCCCCGGATCCGGTGAATCCTCGAATCCACATCCCCGCGATATGCCGCCGAACGGGCATACCGGGGCACGTTCGGTAACGCGCGTGCTCTAGGGTGCCTCGGACAGGTCCTTGGTCGCGTTGGCTGAGGCGGGGTGGAGGGGCAGATTCTCAGATGCGTGACAGTCAGAAGATGGCGGTGATCGGCGGCGTGGCCGCCGCGATCGTCGGCGCTACCGGCTTCGGCGTTTACGCCCTTGTCGGCAGCGACGACAAGAGCGGTGGCGGCGGCGAAGGTAGCGTCTCCGCGGACGGCAAGCCGGGCGGGGAGGTCAAGACCGGCCCGCCCAGCAGCGCCGAAGTGCGGACGACCGCCGAGAAGTTCCTGAAGGCGTGGGCCGTCGGCAACACCAAGTCCGCCGCACAGCTCACCGACGACAAGATCGAGGCGGCGAAGGACCTGGGCGACTTCCGTAAGGAAGGCCACGTCGCGAAGCTCGGGCTCACCCCCGGCACCGCCTCCGGCAGCAAGGTGCCGTTCGATCTCGCGGCCAAGATCTCCTACAAGCAGGAGAAGACCTCACTGGCCTACACCTCCGCGCTGGAGGTCGTACGCGACAAGAAGACCGGCGCTGCCGTGGTCGACTGGAAGCCCGCGGTGATCCACCCGCAGCTCCAGGAGGGCCAGTCCATCAAGACCGGTGAGGCGGGCACCCCGCCCATCGAGGCCGTGGACCGCAACGGCGCCGCGCTCACCAAGGAGGAGCACCCCGGCCTCGCCGACGTGCTCGACGACCTGCGCAAGCGCTTCGGCGACAAGACGGACGGCAAGGCGGGCATCGAGACCCGCTTCGTCGACTCCAAGGGCAAGGACACCGGCACCACCCTGCGCACCCTGTCCAAGGGCACGCCCGGTGAGCTGAAGACCACCCTCGACAAGAAGGCGCTGGAAGCGGCCGAGAGCGCCGTCAAGGGCAAGAGCAAGGCGTCCGTCGTCGCGGTCAAGCCCAGCACCGGCGAGATCCTGGCCGTGGCCAACTCCCCGGCCAAGGGCTTCAACACCGCGCTGCGCGGCTCGCTGGCACCCGGCTCCACGATGAAGGTCGTGACCACGGCGATGCTGCTCGACAAGGGCCTCGCCTCGCCGAACAAGGCGCACCCGTGCCCGAAGTACGCGTCGTACGGCGGCTGGAAGTTCCAGAACCTCGACAAGTTCGAGATCAAGGGCGGCACCTTCGCGCAGAGCTTCGCCCGCTCCTGCAACACCGCCTTCATCACCCAGGCCGAGAAGCTGGAGAACTCCGACCAGGCCAAGGAGGCCCGCGAGATCTTCGGCATCGGCCTCACCTGGGAGGTCGGCACCGGCACCTTCGACGGCAGCGTGCCCGTCCAGTCCGGCACCCAGATGGCCGCCTCGCTGATCGGCCAGGGCGCCGTCCGCATGAACCCGCTGACGATGGCGTCGGTCTCCGCGACGGTGAAGGACGGCTCCTTCAAGCAGCCGGTGATCGTCTCCCCGTCGGTGGACGACCGCAAGCTCGCCAAGGCGTCCCGCACCATGAAGCCGCAGGTCCTCAGCGATCTGCGCTCCCTCATGAAGCTCACCGCCACCAGCGGCACCGCGGCCAGCGCGCTGTCCGGGCTCAGCGGCGACGTCGGCGGCAAGACCGGCTCGGCCGAGGTCGACGGCCAGAAGAAGCCCAATGCCTGGTTCACCGCCTACCGCGACGACATGGCCGCCGCGGCCGTCGTCCCGGAGTCGGGGCACGGCGGCACCAACGCGGGGCCCGTCGTCCGCAAGGTCCTGGAGGCCGCGGGCGAGTAGACCCCTCGCGGCGGGGCCCCACGGCCCCCTCCGCCCCGTTCCGCCACCTCACGCGCGTGGCCCGGTGCAGCACCGACCGGGCCACGCGCGGCCGTGTGCGGCCGGGGGCCGTGCGGCTGGTGGGACCCAGCGGGGGCGGTGGGGGCGGGCGGAAACCGCGTCGCCCGGCGCCGCGAGCGGCGGATACGGTCGGATACATGACCGAGCCATCTTCCGCGCACCCGCGCTTCGCCGCCGCCCTGTCCGAACTGGGCCTCACGGACGTGGAGATCCGCGCGTTCCCCGACGCGACGAGAACGGCGGCGCAGGCGGCCGAGGCCATCGGCTGCGAGCTGAGCCAGATCGTCAAGTCGCTGATCTTCGTAGCCGACGGTGAACCCGTCCTCGTCCTCATGGACGGCGCCTCGCGCGTGGACGTCGAGCGGGTACGGGCCGAACTGGGCGCCGAGACCGTGCGCCGCGCCGACGCGGACCTCGTACGCGAGGCGACGGGGTACGCCATCGGCGGCGTACCGCCCTTCGGCCACCTCACCGAAATGCGGGTGCTCGCCGACCGCGGGCTGCTCGCCCACACCGTCGTCTGGGCGGCGGCGGGCACCCCGCACACCGTCTTCGCGCTCGGTCCGACGGACCTCGTCGCCCACGCGGGCGGTTCCCTCGCCGACGTACGTGAGCAGCCCGCCGGCGCCGCTCGATGACCCCGCTGGTCGTCGCCGCGGTGCTCCTGGCCGCCGTGGCGCACGCCAGCTGGAACGCGCTGGCGCATGGCATACGGGATCAGCTTGTCGCCTTCACCCTCGTCGGCGGCGGGGGAGCGGTGTGCGGGGCCGTGCTCGCGTGCTTCGCGCCCGTACCGGCCGCGGCGGCCTGGCCCCCGCTGCTCGTGTCCGTGGCGCTGCACGTGGTGTACCAGTTGCTGCTGATGCGGTCGTTCGGGCTCGGCGACTTCGGGCAGATGTACCCGATCGCGCGCGGCACCGCGCCTCTCGTCGTGACCGTACTCGCGGCCGTCTTCCTGCACGAGCTGCCCGACGCGTGGCAGCTCGCGGGGGTCGCTGTGGCCTCAGCGGGGCTTGTCGGCGTCGCGCTGTGGGGGATCCGGGGTTCCTCCAAGGGCGGTTCCGGGGGCGGCGGCGGGGGCGGGGCGCAGTGGCCCGCGCTGACCGCCGCGGTGGCGACGGGGCTGGCGATCGCGGCGTACACCGTGGTCGACGGTGTGGGCGTACGGGCCTCAGGATCCGCGCTCGGCTACATCTCCTGGCTCATGATCCTGGAGGGCCTCGCGATCCCCGCCTGGGCGCTGGCCACGCGCCGCCGCGCGCTCGTGGAGCAGCTTCGGCCCGTCGCCGGGCGCGGGCTGGTGGGCGGGGCGTTGTCCGTGGCCGCGTACGGGCTGGTGCTGTGGGCGCAGACGAGGGCGCCGCTGGCGCCTGTCGCGGCACTGCGGGAGTCCTCGATCATCGCCGGTGCGGCGATCGGCGCCGTCTTCTTCAAGGAACGCTTCGGCGCCCCTCGCATCGCCGCGTCCGTGCTCATGGTGGGCGGCATAGCGCTGATGCTGCACTAGCCCCTTCGCGGGGGGCGGATTGAAACGGGGGGTTGCCGGTTCGCCGGGGGTGTTGCGCGGGACGGCTGGCCTCTCAGGTGGGCACCGTAGGGTCCCGCGCTGATTTTTGTGCCGCTGCACACGGGGGCGCTGCGCTGTGCTGGGCGCCGTTTTTCGGGTGCGGCTTGGTGGGTGGGCGCGGCGTGTGGTTCCGGTTGTTCGCGGCCAGGGCCGCGTGGTTCTTGGCTTGTGCCGGTGGTCGTGTGGGGTGCTGTGTGGGTGGGGTCGGTGGCGCGCCGGGGTGTCTCCTCGGCGTGAAGGTCTCGGTGTCGGCTTTCCGCCGGTGACTTGCTCGACCTGCGGGGACACCCCACCGCACCACCTCCCAGCCCGGTGGCCACCAGCAGGTTCGCTCCAACTGTTGTGGGCAAGCGTCCCGCTCGGCGAGGGGGCACCTCCCAGCGGTAGCTGGGGGAGGGTGGGCACAACCCACCCACCGGCCCGCAGCCGCGCAGCGAAACCCCCAGGGGCACCGGGGTTGCGCTCCCGTGAGGGAGGTCCGCGGGGCCGGAGCGGTCGGGAGAGGGGAACGGGGTGACTACCCTGGAGGGCTGACCGGTTCCCGTACAGGAGTGAGATGGCTGTCAACCTCGTCAATTTGGAAGCCGTAGGCAAGGTGTACGGCACGCGTGCCCTTCTCGACCGCGTCTCGCTCGGCGTCAGCGAGGGAGACAGGGTCGGCGTCGTCGGCCGCAACGGGGACGGCAAGACCACCCTCATCCGCATCCTCTCCAAGCTGGAGACCGCCGACGACGGCCGCGTCACCCACTCGGGCGGCCTCCGCCTCGGCGTGCTGACGCAGCACGACTCCCTCGACCCGGAAGCCACCGTCCGCCACGAGGTCCTCGGCGACATGGCGGACCACGAGTGGGCGGGCGACGCCAAGATCCGCGACGTGCTCACGGGCCTCTTCGGCGGCCTGGAGATGCCCGGCTTCCCGCAGGGGCTCGACACTGTGATCGGCCCGCTGTCCGGCGGCGAGCGCCGCCGTATCGCGCTCGCGCAGCTCCTGATCGCCGAGCAGGACCTGATCGTCCTGGACGAGCCCACCAACCACCTCGACGTGGAGGGCATCGCCTGGCTCGCGGGCCACCTGCGCACCCGCCGCTCCGCGCTCGTGTGCGTGACGCACGACCGCTGGTTCCTGGACCAGGTGTGCACGCGGATGTGGGACGTGCAGCGCGGCGCGGTGCACGAGTACGAGGGCGGCTACTCCGACTACGTCTTCGCGCGCGCCGAGCGCGAACGCATCGCCGCGCAGGAGGAGAGCAAGCGGCAGAACCTGATGCGCAAGGAGCTGGCCTGGCTGCGGCGCGGCGCCCCGGCCCGTACGAGCAAGCCCCGCTTCCGTATCGAGGCCGCGAACGCGCTGATCGAGAACGAGCCGCCGCCGCGCGACAGGGCGGAGCTGATGAAGTTCGCCAACTCGCGGCTGGGCAAGTCCGTCTTCGACCTGGAGGACGTGACCGTGCAGGCCGGGCCGAAGGTGCTGCTCAAACATCTGACCTGGCAGCTGGGGCCTGGCGACCGCATCGGGCTCGTCGGCGTGAACGGCGCGGGCAAGTCGTCGCTGCTGCGTGCGCTGGAGGATGTCGCGCGCAGCGGGGGCGAGCAGCAGTCGCCGCTGGTCACGGGCGGACGGATCAAGGTCGGCAGGACGGTGAAGCTGGCGTACCTCTCGCAGGAGGTGGCCGAGCTGAACCCGGCCTGGCGGGTGCTGGAGGCCGTCGAGAACGTCCGTTCGCGGGTGGACCTGGGCAAGGGCCGCGAGATGACCGCCTCGCAGCTGTGCGAGCGCTTCGGGTTCGTCAAGGAGAAGCAGTGGACCCCCGTGGGTGATCTGTCGGGCGGCGAGCGGCGCCGTCTCCAGATCCTGCGGCTGCTGATGGACGAGCCGAATGTGCTCTTCCTCGACGAGCCGACGAACGACCTGGACATCGAGACGCTGACCCAGCTGGAGGACCTGCTCGACGAGTGGCCGGGCTCGCTGGTGGTCATCTCCCATGACCGGTTCTTCATCGAGCGGACCACCGACCGCGTGCACGCGCTGCTGGGCGACGGCACACTGCGGATGCTGCCGCGCGGCATCGACGAGTACCTGGAGCGGCGCGAGCGCATCCGCAACGCGTCCGCCGCGTCTGCCCCGGCCCCCTCCGCCGCGTCGGCGCA
The DNA here is from genome assembly GCF_053611545.1 of Streptomyces sp. NPDC054796. Taxonomy (NCBI): domain Bacteria; kingdom Bacillati; phylum Actinomycetota; class Actinomycetes; order Kitasatosporales; family Streptomycetaceae; genus Streptomyces; species Streptomyces sp. NPDC054796. Next base: position 93,084 of record NZ_JBSHAO010000013.1, read on the forward strand.
GGCACAGACGCAGTCGCAGGCCCCGGCGTCGGGCGCTTCGAGCCCGTCGGCGCTGTCCCGTGCCGCGCAGAAGGAGATGCAGCGCATCGAGCGCCAACTCGCGCGCATCGAGGAGCAGCAGGCCGGGCTGCACGCGGAAATGGCCGAGCACGCGACGGACTTCGAGCGGGTCGCGGGTCTGGACGCGAAGCTGAGGGAGCTGTCGGGGCAGCACGAGGAGCTGGAGACGCGCTGGCTGGAACTCGCCGAGGGCGCGTAGCGGGCACGGGGAAGGCGCGTAGCGCGCTTCCGGAGGCGACGGGGAGGAAGCGGCGCACACCGTCCCGTACCGGGCACGGGTCCGGCCGCTTTCTCATAACGACGGCGTTCCGGGCCGGTCTCGTCCAGCGGACAGGGGCGGGAACCGGCCCTTCGGTTGTCGGTGTCCGGTGATAGAAAGAGTCTCCGCTCAGTAGTCAACCGCTGGCGGACTAGATGTCCGATGCGCTCGGCCCTAACGGGGGGTTGAGGGGCAGGGTGTCCGGTCTGTCCGTTAACGAGGGATTGTCATGTCGCAGCCGCCTCCGCCGCCCCACCAGCCGCCGTCGGGCGGCTTCGGCGGGCAGCAGGATCCGCCGGGGCAGGGTCAGGGCCAGGGCCAGGGTCAGCCGTCGTACGGCTACCCCCAGCAGCCGCCCCCGCCCGGCCAGCCGCCGCAGCCCCCACAGGGCCCGCCGCAGGGCGGTGGCGTCCATGACGCGCCGACGATGCTCGGGCCGCAGGATCCGTCCCCCAAGTCCCCGCAGTCCCCCCAGAACCAGCCCCAGCAGCCGCCCCAGCCGCCTCCGCCTCCGGGCCAGCCCCCGCAGGGCCCGCCGCAGGGCGGTTACGGCGCACCCCAGCAGCCCGGCCCGCCGTCCCAGGGCGGCTACGGCTACCCGCAGCAGGGCGGCGCGTACGGCTATCCGCAGCAGGGCCCCGGCGGTTACGGCGCGCCCGCCCCGCCCGGTCCCTACGGGCAGCCCGGTCAGCCGGGACAGCCGGGCCAGCCGCCGTTCGGGCAGGGCGGTCCGGGCATGTACCCGACGATGCCCCCTGGTTCGGCCCCGGGCGGCCCCGGTGGTGGCGGCAACGGCAACGGCAAGGTCGTCGCCATCGTGGCGGCCGTCGTCGCGCTGGTGCTCGTGGCGGGCGTCGGCGGCTTCTTCCTGCTGAGCGGTGACGACGGCGGGAGCGACGACGAGGCCAAGGGCGGCGGCTCCTCGCAGGGCACGGAGGGCGGGAGCAACAAGCCCGCCAGCGTGGACGGCAAGGAGCTCTTCAAGATCCAGTCGCCCACCATCACCGACGACGATCCGGTGAGCGTCGTCGGCGCCTGGGCCACCGAGAAGACCTTCGCCAAGAGCACGGTGAACGGGATCATCGGCGTCAACGCCGCGAGCGGCAAGAAGGCGTGGGAGATCCCGCTGGACGGCGAGGTGTGCGCGGCCTCCCGGCACGTCACCGAGTCCGGCAAGACCGCCGTCGTCTTCGGCGAGACCAAGTCCTCGGACGCCGCGTGCAGCCAGATCGCGGTCATCGACCTGGACAAGGGCAAGAAGGACTGGCAGGAGAAGATGCCGAACGCGGACGACGCGTCCACCCTCGGCATCAACATGACCATCAGCCAGGACGTCGTGGCCGCGAAGTGGCTCGGCGGCTCCGTGGCGTACAAGATCTCCGGCGGCAGCCCCCTCTGGAAGGCCCAGCCGACGGGCGACTGCAAGGACGAGGGCTTCGCGGGCGGCGAGGAGCTGCTGGCGGTCGTCTCCTGCGGCGGCTACGACAACCCGCAGATGAAGGTCCAGAAGCTCAACCCGACCACGGGCAAGTCGAAGTGGGAGTTCGAGGCGCCGCGCGGCGTCGAGAGCATCTCGGTGATCTCCACCGATCCGGTCGTCCTTGCCGTCGGCGCGGGCGAGACCACGACGACCGACGTGATGACGGTCGGCGAGGACGCCAAGCTGAAGGCGAAGATCTCCACGGGCGAGCGCAAGTACGACCCGGGTTGCAGCACGGAGGTCGAGTCCTGCGCTACCTCGGCCGCTGACGACAAGTACGTCTACCTGCCCACCGAGGAGCACCAGGGCGATTCGGACTACGGCCGCACGAACGAGATCATGGCCTTCGACTTCAACACCGGCAAGCCGAAGTGGAAGTCCCCCGCGGGCGAGAAGCGCTCGATCGTCCCGGTCCGCATGGACGGCGACAAGCTGATCGCCTACAAGAAGCCCACCTACGACTCGGGCGGCCAGGTCGTCGCCGTCGATCCGGCGAAGCAGGGCAAGCAGGAGCTGTATCTCCGCAATCCCGACGATTCCGCCGAGGCCGAGAACAACTTCGCGGGTATCACGATGCGTGAGCCTCCCATCTTCGTGGGCGGGCGGCTGTTCCTCCAGCAGACGCTGATCTCCAAGGACAGCACCGACAGTTACGCGAAATACCTGGCGATCGGTTTCGGCAGCTGACGTCTCCCTAGAGGGCCACCCGGGCCCACCGCTTTTCCGCCTCCGGGGCACACGATCGGCCCGTCGACACACCGTCGGCGGGCCATCGCTGTGTGTTGACGGCCCCTTCTGCTCCGTAAGGGGCGCGGAATGACGGGTAAGCGTGTAGCTTCCCGAAACAGGAAAAGGGCTGGGCCTGGGGGTGGACCCTGCCTCTTGGGGATTGTGGGGGGTAGGTCAATGAGCGTGCGGCTCATGGTGGTCGACGACCACAGACTGCTCGCCGAGGCCCTCGCCTCGGCTTTGAAACTGCGCGGCCACCGCGTACTCGCGGCGGCGGCGCCGAGCGCGGGCGCCGCCGATCTGGTGGTGAGCCGGGCGCCCGAAGTGTGCCTGCTGGGCACCGCCATGCCCGCGGAACCGGGGGTCTTCGACCCCATCGTGCGGATCAAGAGGGAGAAGCCGCAGATAGCGGTCGTCGTACTGGGCCCCGTCCCCAGCCCGCGCGGGATCGCCTCCGCCTTCGCGGCGGGGGCGTCCGGCTATGTGCGCCACGACGAGCGGATCGAGGGCGTCGAGCGGGCCATGATGAAGGCGCGGGCCGGAGAGGCGGCCGTGGCGCCGCAGTTGCTCCAGGACTCCTTCGCCGAGCTGCTGAACCCGGCGGCGGAGCCGGACGACGAGGGGGCGCGGCTGTTGCAGTTGCTCACGCCGCGCGAGGTCGAGGTGCTGGTGCGGGTCGCGGAGGGCGAGGACACCCGGCTGATCGCCGTCGGCATGGGGATCGCGCCCAGTACGGCGCGGACGCATGTGCAGCGGGTGCTGATGAAGCTGGGGGTGGGCTCACGGCTCGAAGCGGCGGCGCTGGCGGCCCGTACGGGGCTGCTGGACCGCGCGGCACGCCCCGTCAACCGCGTCCCGGCACCGGCACCGGGCCAGACACCGGGCCAGGCGCCGGATCAGTCGCCGGGTCAGTCGCCTGGCCAGGCCCAGGACGAGGCGGCGTCCTCGTCGGGGGAGTGAGGGACCGGCCCGGGGAGTGACGGGCAGTGAGACGTGCCGTGCGGGGAGCCCGGCCGCGATGACGCGCCGGGCTCCCCGCGGGGGTCAGCCCTCCTTCGCGGCCCCGCCCTCGCCCTCGTTCTCCGCGGACGGCGGCGGGATCGTCGGGCTCAGCCTCAGCCAGACGAGGAAGAAGACGCCGAGCGCCAGCATGCCCAGACCTGTCCACAGGTTGATGTTGATGTCCTGGGCCTTCTTGATGTCCGCGTCCGACGCGAAGATCCCCGCGATGGTGACGATCACCCCGTAGACCACGAACAGGCCGCCGATGATGCGGCGTACGTCGAAGAGCCTGGCCGCGGTCTGGGACCGCCTCTCCAGCTCCTCGACCTCCTGCGCGACGGCCGAGGGGTCGCCCGCCGGGACGGTGGTGCCCTCCGGGCGGTTGGTGCTGTTCTCGCTCATGGTGGATCAGTGTCCTTCGCGGTTCAGAAGGAGAAGGGGATGTAGCAGACGGCTGCCAGGATGATCGCGCCCCAGCCCAGCAGCGCCGGCTTCCGGTACCAGGCGTCGTCGCCCTCGGCGGGCGCCTCCTCCAGGCCCGGCGAGACGGTGCCGTAGACGAGGCCCTGGAGCTGTTCCACGGGCTTCGGCTTGGTGACCAGGGTGACGATGACCATCACGACGGCGCCGACGACGAAGGCGACGATCGAGGAGACGAAGTTCGCGCCCTGTTCGCTGGGGATGTCGATGACGCCCTGCTTGTAGAGCCAGAAGTAGTTGATCATCGCGGCGACCGTACCGGAGAGCAGCCCCCAGAAACCGGCCGCTGGCGTTGTCTTCTTCCAGAACATGCCGATGATGAAGACCACGAACAGCGGCACGTTGAAGAAGGAGAACAGCGTCTGGAGGTAGTTCATGATGTTGCTGAAGGACGAGGCGATGAACGCGGTGCCCATCCCGATCAGCACGCCGATCACGGTGACCCAGCGGGCCGTCTTCACGTAGTGCTCGTCGGGCTGGCCCTTCTTGAAGTACGCGGCCCAGATGTCGTTGGTGAACACGGTGTTGAACGAGGAGATGTTCGCCGCCATGCCCGCCATGAACGCGGCCAGCAGGCCCGTGACGGCGATGCCCAGCACGCCGTTCGGCAGCAGGTCGCGCATCAGCACCGGGATCGCGTCGTTGTAGGTGAGCCCGCTGCCCGGCTTGCCCAGCGACGGCTCCATGACGAGCGCGATCAGGCCGGGGATGACGACGACGGCCGGGATCAGGATCTTGGGGAACGCGGCGATGAGCGGGGTGCGCTTGGCCGCGGAGGCGTTCTTGGCGGACAGCGCGCGCTGCACCTCGGCGAAGTTGGTGGTCCAGTAGCCGAAGCTCATCACGAAGCCGAGGCCGAGCACGATGGTCAGCCAGTTGGCGCCGAGCGGGTTGGCCGAGCCGATGCCCGTGCCCTCCCACGCCGTCATGAACGAGCCGCCGTGCGACCCCGTGAGGGAGTCGGTGAGCCCGTCCCAGCCGCCGACGCGCTTGAGGCCGACGATGGTCAGCGGGATCAGGGCCGCGAGGATCACGAAGAACTGGAGCACCTCGGTGTAGATGGCCGAGGAGAGCCCGCCGAGCGTGATGTACGCGAGGACGAAGAAGCCCGCGATGACGATGGCCACCCACTCCGGCCAGCCGAGCAGCGCCTCCAGCACGATCGCCATCGCGTAGAGGTTGACGCCCGCGATCAGCACGGCGGAGACCGCGAAGATGATCGAGCTGAGGAGGTGCGACGAGGGCCCGAAGCGGTGCAGCAGGAACTCGGGGACCGAGCGGACCTTGGAGCCGTAGTAGAACGGCATCATGACCAGGCCGAGGAAGACCATGGCCGGGATGGCGCCGACCCAGTACCAGTGCACGGTGTAGACGCCGTACTGGGCGCCGTTGGCGGCCATGCCCAGGATCTCCGTCGCGCCGAGGTTGGCCGCGACGAAGGCGAGGCCGGTGATCCACGCGGGAAGGGACCGGCCGGAGAGGAAGAAGTCCAGGCTCGTCTTCACACTGCGGCGGGCCGCGAAGCCGATGCCGAGGACGACGACGAAGTAGATGCCCAGAAGTGTGTAGTCGAGTCCGTTGGTGGGGAGCCGAAGCCCTTCGGCAAGGTATTGCATGGATCTCTCGCTTCATTGCGCGATCGGAACGGACGTGAAGCTACTCGCCGAAGGTCCGCTTATGAAGGGTTACGCTGCTGCAATTTGTTTGATTGTGATGCATGTGACGAGCGTCGCATGGTATTTATCCTCAATGTCCCTTCTGTAGCGTGAAAATCCGCAGGCTCGCGCCAGGCTGTTGGTCTGTGATTCCTTGTGTGCGATTATGTTGAGGCGACAGAGGGTGAGGAGCCTGTACGTGAAGAAGACCTCCAACCGGCTCGCCGACGGCCGGGAGATCGTCTACTACGACGCCCGCGACGACGCCGTGCGCGACGCCGTGGACCAGCGCCCCCTGCCGTCGACGTCCACCGCGTCCGAGATCCGCTACGACCCGCTGCTCTCCGAGTGGACCGCCGTCACCGCGCACCGCCAGGCCCGCACCTACCACCCGCCGGCCGACGAGTGCCCCCTCTGCCCCTCACGCGACGGACGGCTCAGCGAGATCCCCGAGCCCGACTACGACGTCGCCGTCTTCGAGAACCGCTTCCCCTCCTTCGCCGGAGAGCCGGGCCCCGAGACCGCCGAGGGCGCGCACGGCCTGTTCCGGCACGGCGCGGGCGCCGGGCGCTGCGAGGTCGTCTGCTTCACCTCGGACCACCACGCCTCCTTCGCCTCGCTCGGCGAGGACCAGGCCCGCCTCGTCCTGGACGCGTGGACGGACCGCACCGCCGAGCTGTTCCAGCACCCCGGCGTCGAGCAGGTCTTCTGCTTCGAGAACCGCGGCGAGGAGATCGGCGTCACCCTCCAGCACCCCCACGGCCAGATCTACGCCTACCCCTTCGTCACCCCGCGCACCGAGCGGATGCTGCGCTCCGCCGCCGCCTACGCGGAGCGCCACGAGGGCCGCAACCTCTTCGACGACCTCGTGGCCGACGAACTGGCCGACGGGCGGCGCGTCGTCGCCGAGACCCCCACCTGGGTCGCCTTCGTGCCCTACGCCGCGCACTGGCCGTACGAGGTGCACCTCTACCCGAAGCGGCGCGTGCCCGACCTGCTCGCGCTGGACGAGGCGGAGCGCACAGAGTTTCCACAGATCTATCTGGAAGTGTTGCGCAGGTTCGACCGGATCTTCGGTCCCGACGAGCCGCCGACCCCGTACATCGCCGCCTGGCACCAGGCGCCGCTGACGGCCGACGGGCGTGCGGACTTCGCGCTCCATCTCGAGCTTTTCACCATCCGCCGCACTTCCGGCAAGCTGAAGTTCCTCGCGGGTTCCGAATCCGGCATGAACGTGTTCATCAACGATGTGCCGCCCGAGACCGCGGCCCAGCGACTGCGAGAGGTAGCGGCAAGTGAGTAAGTACCTGGTGACGGGCGGAGCGGGATACGTCGGCAGCGTGGTCGCCGCGCACCTTCTGGAGGCCGGGCACACGGTCACCGTCCTCGACGACCTCTCGACGGGCTTCCGCGCCGGGGTGCCCGAGGGCGCCGGGTTCGTGGAGGGCCGCATCCAGGACGCGGCCCGCTGGCTCGACGCCTCCTACGACGGCGTGCTCCACTTCGCGGCCCACTCGCAGGTCGGCGAGTCCGTCGTGGACCCGGACAAGTACTGGCGCAACAACGTCGGCGGCACCATCGAGCTGCTCGGCGCCATGCGCGAGGCGGGCGTGCGCAAGCTCGTCTTCTCCTCGACGGCCGCGACGTACGGCGAGCCCGAGGAGTCCCCCATCAGGGAGGACGCGCCCACCGCACCGACGAACCCGTACGGCGCCTCCAAGCTCGCCGTCGACCACATGATCACCGGCGAGGCCCACGCACACGGGCTGGCCGCCGCCTCGCTGCGCTACTTCAACGTCGCGGGCGCGCATGTGACCGGCGACGGCGTCGCCTACGGCGAGCGCCACGACCCCGAGTCGCACCTCATCCCGCTGGTGCTCCAGGTCGCGCAGGGCCGCCGCGAGGCCATCTCCGTCTTCGGCGACGACTACCCGACGCCCGACGGCACCTGCGTCCGCGACTACATCCACGTCGCCGACCTCGCCGAGGCCCATCTGCTGGCTATGGCCGCGATGCACAAGGGCTCCGAGAGTTCCGGGGGCCCCGGCGGCTCCGGGGACGCCAAGGACGGCATCGCCCCGGGCGAGCACCTCATCTGCAACCTGGGCAACGGCAACGGCTTCTCGGTCCGCGAGGTCATCGAGACCGTGCGCGAGGTGACGGGGCACCCCGTCCCCGAGGTGGCCGCGCCGCGCAGGGGCGGCGACCCCGCCGTGCTGGTCGCCTCGGCGGAGCGGGCGAGGGAACGGCTCGGCTGGCGGCCCTCGCGGGCCGGCCTGGCGGGGATCGTCGAGGACGCGTGGCAGTTCGCACAGAGGACGGGGTCGTGATGAGCGGTACGGGCGAGGACAGCGCGTCGGACGGCGCGGGCGGTACGACGGGCGTGGCGGAGGCCCAGGACGGCTTCCGCGAGGTGTACGGCGCGGAGCCCGACGGCGTGTGGACCGCGCCCGGCCGCGTCAACCTCATCGGTGAACACACCGACTACAACGACGGCTTCGTGATGCCCCTCGCGCTGCCCCACACCTGCCGCGTCGCGGCGTCCCGGCGCGACGACGGAGTGCTGCGCCTGTACTCGGCCGACGCCTCCGGGGGCGTCGTCCAACTGCGCGCCGACGAGCTGGCCCCCCAGGGCGCCACAGGGGACCGAGGCGGCTGGGCAGCCTACCCGGCGGGCGTCGTATGGGCGCTGCGCGCGGCGGGCCACGACGTGGGCGGCGCCGACCTGCACTTCCACAGCACCGTACCGACCGGCGCCGGGCTCTCCTCCTCCGCGGCGCTGGAGGTCTCGACGGCGGTGGCGCTGAACGACCTGTACGGGCTCGGGCTGAGCGCCGAGGACGTGGCCAGGCTGTGCCAGCGCGCGGAGAACGACTTCGTCGGCGTCCCCTGCGGGATCATGGACCAGACGGCCTCCGCCTGCTGCACCGCGGGCAACGCCCTCTACCTCGACACCCGCGACCTCACCCAGCGCCAGGTCCCCTTCGACCTGGCAGCGCAGGGCCTGCGGCTGCTGGTCGTCGACACCCGCGTCAAGCACGAGCTGGGCGACGGCGAGTACGCCAAGCGCCGCGCCGGGTGCGAGGCGGGCGCGCGGGCACTGGGCGTCCCGGCGCTGCGCGATGTCGCGTACGGGGAGCTGGACGCGGCGCTGGCCCGCGTCGAGGACCCGGCGGTGCGCCCGCTGGTGCGGCACATCGTCACCGAGAACGAGCGGGTCCAGGAGACCATCCGGCTGCTCGACGCGGGCGAGACGCGCGCCATCGGCCCCGTGCTGACGGCCGGACACGCCTCGCTGCGCGACGACTTCGAGATCTCCTGCGAAGAGCTGGACCTGGTCGTGGACACCGCGAACGCGTCGGGTGCCATCGGCGCCCGGATGACGGGCGGCGGCTTCGGCGGCTCCGCGATCGTGCTGGTGGAGGAGGCCGCGGCCGAGAAGGTCACCGAGGCGGTCCTGACGGCCTTCGCCGCCGCGGGCCACCGCGCGCCGCGCGTGTTCGACGCGGTCCCGGGCGAGGGCGCGCGCCGGGCCGCCTGACGGACACGGGCCGTCCTGGCGCGCTGAGCCGTCCGGCCGGTACGGGCCGTCCGGCCGGAACGTCCCCAGCCTGTGGACAGTGAACGATGTCGGCGCCGACGCGCAAGGGGGCGCTTTCCGCCCGGAAATTGATTTCCGCCGACAGGGGCTGAGGAAAGCAATTGCCGGACAGATATGCGGCGGATTTTTCCGTCGCGTGACCAGACACGTGACGGATACGTGACCAGAAATTTCCGGCGTTCCGGCGCTTTCCGCCGTTCCTCTCGCGTCCTCTCGCGTCCTCTCGCAACGCTCAGAGCTTCTTGACCAGAAGGTGGTCCGTGCAGCCGGGCGGATAGTCCTCCACCACGCCGACAATCGCGTAACCGAGCTTCTGGTAGAAATCCGGCGCCTGGAAGTCCCACGTCTCGACACGGGAATGAGCGCATCCGTACCGTTCGCGCGCCAGCGCCTCCGCTTCCGCCATGAGCCGCGAACCGAGCCCCTGACCGCGGTGGCGCTCGTCCACCCACAACAGGTCGACGTGGAGCCAGTGGCCCCACGCGTATCCGACGAGACCGCCCGCCACTTCTCCGTTCTCCCCGGTGAGGGCGAAGAGCTGCACGGGTTCCTCCTCGTCCGCCGGAGTGCCGCGCAGCGCGCGCATCACGGGAGAGAGGACGGAATTGGTCGCGTCGAGCCGCTCCTCGATCAGTTGGCGGCGCTGCTGATCGACTGCTGTCTCAATCCGGAACACATGTCTCACTTTAAACGGGTGCGGCAAGCAGTTTTGTCAATCCGCTTCCGTTGTCAGAACCCGGCCGTACTCTGAGTCTGATGCACGGTATCGGTGGGGGCCGGTACCGATCAGGGGGCGAGACAGCCGGGTACGGCGCCCGGGGCGGGGAAGCGGCTACACACGGCGGCGGCCGTGCGGCTGCGCCTATCCTCGTGCCGGGCGCCGTACCCGCACTGCCAGGGGGTGCCATGCAACGTATCCGAGTGCTGGTGGTCGACGATCACCGCATTTTCGCCGAGTCCTTGGCCGCGGCGCTCGCGGCCGAGCAGGACGTCGAGGTCGCCGCGGCGGGCAGCGGCCCCGCCGCTCTGCGCTGCCTGGAACGCGGAGTGGCGGAGGGCCGTCGCTTTGACGTGGTGCTGGTCGACGCCGATCTCGGAGCCCCCATGAGCGGGGGCAACGGAGAGGTGGCGGCGGCCCTCTCGGGCGACGGCTCAGCCACGGAGAACGCCGTCGGGGGGATACCGCTCGTCAGCCGTGTCCGTGCCGACTACCCGCAGCTCAGGTCCGTCGTCCTCGCCGAGCGCGACGATCCGCGGCACGCCGCGGCGGCGCTCCAGGCGGGCGCGGGCGGCTGGGTCGCCAAGGACTGCTCCCTCTCACGGCTGCTCCAGGTCATCCGGGGCGTGCTCAAGGACGAGACGCATCTGTCCCCGGGGCTGCTGACCGGCGTGCTGAGAGAACTGACGGCCACGCGCAAGCACCGCACGGAGAGCGAGCGGCTCGTCGAGTCGCTGACGCCGCGCGAGCGGGAGGTGCTGCGCTGCATGGTCGCGGGGCTGGGCCGCAAGGCCGTGGCGGAGCGGCTGTATCTCTCCCCGCACACCGTGCGCACCCATATGCAGAACGTGCTGGGCAAGCTCGGCGTCCACTCCACGCTGGCCGCGGTGGCGCTGGCCCGCCGCGCCGGGGTAGGGCCCGTCGAGCTGGAACCGGCGCCCGCGCGCTGAGCGTTGCGGCATCGCGGGCCCGGGCCCGAGCCCGCGTCAGGTGAGGACGGCGACCCCGCGCGGGGGCAGGGTGACGTGTGCTTCTGCCGTGCCCCCGGGCTTCAGCAGATCCCGCATGGGCTGGGGCAGGGCCGCGCGGGCGGGCGCCGTGCCGTGGTTGAGGAGGAAGAGGAAGCGGGTGCCGTCGTCCGCCTCCCGGACCGTGGCCTGGATCCCGTCGGGCAGCCCGGGAAGCACGGGCCCGACGCCCGCCTCCTCGCGCACCGCGTCCAGCAGCGCCCGCGTCGCCGAAGCGTCCAGCCGCGTCCCGACGTACCACGCGACGCCCTCGCCGTAGCCGTGCCGGGTCACGGCCGGAGCGCCGTCCAGCTCGCCCCCGTCGAAGCGGGCCACGGCCTCGGCGCCCTCCAGCCGTACGGCCTCGGACCACAGATCGCCACTGGCCTCCCCGACCGGACCCTTTTCATGGCCCGTCCCGCCCCGCACGGTCACCGTCGCGCCCTCGGCCAGCGGCCAGAACTCCTCGACGGTCAGCCCCAGCACCTCCCGCAGCGGCGCCGGATAGCCGCCGAGGTGGACGCGGTCGCAGTCGTCGACGATGCCGGAGAAGAAGGACACCAGCAGATGCCCGCCGTCGCGCACGAACGCCGTCAGCCGGGCGGCCGTCTCCTCGCTCAGGAGATAGAGGCTGGGCACGATCACCAGCCGGTAACCCGACAGCTCCCGGCCCGGCGGCACCACGTCACAGGGCACGTTGGCCTCGAACAGCGGCCTGTGATGGGCGAGGAAGCGCTCCGTGTGGCTCAGCGCGGTGGAGGGGTGCGAGTCCAGCTCCAGCGCCCACCAACTGTTCCAGTCCTGGACGAGCGCGACCTCGGGCGGCGCCACCCTGCTGCCCGCGAGCTGCGGCACGGAGGCCAGTTCGCGGCCCAGCGCGGTCACCTCGCGGAAGGTACGGGTGCCGGTGCCGCCGTGCGGGACCATCGCGGAGTGGAACTTCTCGGCGCCCCCGCGCGACTGGCGCCACTGGAAGTACAGCACCGCGTCCGCGCCCTGCGCCACGGCCTGCCACGACCACAGCCGCATGGCACCCGGCGGCTTGGGGCCGTTGCGCGGGCGCCAGTTGACGGCGCTCGGCGCCTGCTCCAGCAGCATCCACGGCGCGCCGTGCCCGGCCGAGCGCATCAGGTCGAAGGCGAGCGCGGCGCCGAGATGCGTCTCCGGGTCGTGCGGGTCCTGGTAGAAGTCCAGCGAGACGACGTCCTCGTGCGCGGCCCACGCGAACTGGTCGACCGGCTTGTGGTGCGGCATGAAGTTGGTGGTGACGGGAACGCCGGGCGTGACGCGGCCGAGCACCTCCCTCTCGGCCAGATGGCAGGCGAGCAGCGCGTCGCTGCTGAAGCGGTGGAAGTCCAGTTGCTGCGCCGGGTTGGGGAAGGTGGGGGCCGCGCGGGGCGGCAGCACCTCCTCGAAACCGGAGTACGCCTGGGACCAGAAGGCCGTCGACCACGCGTCGTTGAGCGCGTCCACCGTGCCGTAGCGCTCGCGCAGCCAGCGGCGGAAGTCGTCGGCGGAGACATCGCAGTAGCACTGGCGCGTATGGCAGCCGTACTCGTTGCCGACGTGCCACATCGTCAGCGCCGGGTGGTCCGCGTAGCGGGCGGCGAGCCGTTCGACGAGGCGCACGGCGTGTGCGCGGTAGACGGGGCTGGAGGGGCAGTAGTGCTGCCGTGAACCGGGGTGGAGAAGACGGCCATCGGCGGTGACGGGGAGGATCTCCGGGTGCCGGTGGGACAACCACGGCGGCGGCGAGGCGGTCATGGTGGCCAGACACACCTCGATCCCCGCGTCGGCCAGGTTCCCCATGACGCGGTCGAACCAGCCGAAGTCCCACTCGCCCGGGCGCGGTTCGGCACGGGCCCACGAGAAGATCCCGGCGGTCACCATGGTCACCCCCGCCTCCCTCATCAGCCGCATGTCCTCGGCCCACACCTCCTCCGGCCACTGCTCCGGGTTGTAGTCGCCGCCGAAGTGGACGCGGTGCGGTGTGAACGCGGGCACGGGGACCTCCAACGGGGTGGGGGGTGCGGGTCGTCGGGTCAGGCCGAGGTCTTGTAGACGCTCCAGCCGCCGTCCACGACCAGGCTGGTGCCGGTCACATAGGACGCGTCGTCAGAGAGCAGGAACGCGATGCTCGCGGCGACCTCCTCAGGGCGCCCGTGCCGCCCCGCGACCGTCTGCTCCACGGTGCGCCGCCTGTCCTCCTCGCCGACGCCCTCCCAGGCACGGGTGAGGATGGGCCCTGGCAGCACGCTGTTGACGCGGACCGACGGCCCGTAGTCCACGGCGAGCTGACGGCCGAGCCCGGTGAGCCCCGCCTTGGTCGCGGCGTACGCGGGACGCTCCGGCAGCCCGACCAGGGCGTGCACGGACGACGTCAGCACGACCGCTCCCCGCGTCTCCCGCAGATCCCCGAGACACGCCCGCACCCCGAGGAACGCGCCCGTCAGGTTGACGCCCAACTGGCCCTCCCAGTCCGAGAGCGACAGCGCGTCGGCGGTGCCGGGGCGCATGAGCGCCGCGTTGCTGACGAGACCGCTGACGGGGCCGAAGCCCTGGCGCGCCGTGCGGACGGCGCGGGCCCAGGCGGGTTCGTCGGTGACGTCGCCCAGCACGAAGGCCGCGCGGGCGCCGGACGCGGTGATCTCGCGGGCCGTGCGGTGGCCGCCCTCCTCCTCGTTGTCGAGGATGACGACGGCGGCCCCCTCGTCCGCGAGCCGATGCGCCGTCGCGGCACCGATGCCCGCGCCGCCTCCCGTGACGATGACGGTGCGGCCCGTGAAGCGGCCGGTGTTGCGGGATGCGGTTCGCTGTGCGGGGGCGCCCATGTCCGGATGCTAGCCCCTTCGCGGGGCTGCGGAAGGAAACGGTGGGTTGCCGCTTCACGGGGTGGTTGCGCGGGACGGTCGGCCGGTGAGGTGGGTGCCGTTGGGTCCCGCGCCGGGGGTGCGGGTGCGGGCCCGGGTGCGGGTGGGTGGCTTCGGCGCGGCGTGTGGTTGCGGTGCGTTGCGGCTTGCGCCGCGTGGTTCTTGGTTTGTGCCGGTGGCCGTGTGGGGTGTGTGGGTGTGGGGTGTCCGGGGACGCGGTGGGGTGTCTCCTCGGCGTGAAGCTTTCGTTTTCGGCTTTCGGCCGTCGTTCGTCTCGACCTGCGGGGACACCCCACCGCGTCCCCGTCCCGCCGGTGGCCCACCTCCACTCCGGGTCGGCCAATCTCCACCCCCCTTCGCGGGGGTGCGCAGCCCCGGGGTGCCTCCTGGGGTTTCGTTGGCGTGCTGCGGGCTGGTGGGTGGGCACAACAATGGCTGAGGTTGGTCACCGGGTGGGAGGTGGTGTGGCGGGGTGTCCCCGCAGGGCGAGCAAGTCACCGACAGAAAGCCGAGGAACATACCTTTACGCCCGAGGAGACACCCCGGCGCGGCGCCGACCCCCACCACACACGGGCCCCATAACCACTGACGCAAGCCAAGAATCACGCGGCGCCAGCCGCGTACTACCGGTCCATACGCCGCGCCGAAGCCACCCACCCGCACCTGGCCACGATGCCCCGCCGGGCGACGGCGCCAAATGTTGTGGGCAATCGTCCCGCTGGCGAGGGGGCACCTCCCAGCGTTAGCTGGGGGAGGGTGGGCACAACCCGTGCCACCGGCCCGCAACACGCGAACGAACCCAAAGGGGCACCAGGGAAGGCGCACCCCTGCAAGAGCCGGGCACCCCGTGAAGCGGTCAACCTCGCACCCCGTGAAGCGGTGCAGTCCGGTGAAGGGGGAACCCCCCGTTTCCTTCCGCGCCCCGCGAAGGGGACGCGCACTCCGCGAAGGGGGCCGCGTCAGGTGGGGATGTTGTCGAAAGGGGCCGTCAGGCCGCGCAGCAAGGCTGCGAGTTCGGTGCGCTGGTCGGCGGACAGTTCGGCCAGGATCGCCCGTTCCTGCGCGAGGAGCCCCGCGAGGGCGCTGTCGCCCCGGTCGCGGCCCTCGGCGGTGAGCCGGACGAGCACGCCGCGCCGGTCGTTGGGGTCGGGCAGCCGCTCGACGAGCCCCTTCTTCGCGAGCCTGTCGATACGGTTGGTCATGGTGCCCGAGGTCACCAGGGTCTGGGTGAGGAGTTGCCCGGGGGAGAGCTGGTACGGCGTGCCTGCGCGCCGCAGCGCGGTGAGGACGTCGAACTCCCAGGGTTCGAGACCGTGCTCGGAGAAGGCGATCCGGCGCGCTCTGTCCAGGTGGCGCGCGAGCCTGCTGACGCGGCTGAGGACCTCCAACGGTTCCACGTCGAGGTCCGGGCGCTCGCGGCGCCATGCTGCAACCAGTCGGTCGACCTCGTCCTCCATGCCGATCAGTGTAGTAGTTGTGTCGATGTGAAGTCTCTTGACATCGAGATACCTCGGCGGAACGCTGTTCCCATGCCCTCTTCGCCCTCTCCCGTCTGGGACCCGCGGCAGTATCTGCGCCACTCGGGCAACCGCGCCCGCCCCCTGCACGACCTCCTCGCCCGCGTGCCCGAGCTCCCCCGCCTCGCGGCGTCCACGGACGCACCCGGAGAAAGGCCCCGTATCGCCGATCTCGGCTGCGGACCCGGCGGCCCCAGCACACCGCTCGCCGCGCGCTGGCCCACCGCGCACCTCACCGGCTACGACAACTCGCCCGCCATGCTGGAGGAGGCCCGCGCCCTCGCCGGGCCGACGGAGGGCGGCGGCAGCCTCGACTTCGTCCACGCCGACCTCGCGCACTGGCGCCCGGAACCGGGCGAGGCCTTCGACCTGATCTTCTCCAACGCCGCCCTCCACTGGGTCCCCGGGCACACCGCCTCCTTCCCCGCCTGGGTGGACGGGCTCACCCCTGGCGGCGTCCTCGCCTTCCAGGTGCCGGGGAACTTCGCGGCGCCCTCCCACGCGCTGCTCGCCGAGCTGTGCGCCTCTCCGCGCTGGCGCGGGCGGCTGGGCGGCGACGGGCCGCCCCGCGGCACGGTGCTCGACCCCGCCGGGTACCACGAGGCGCTGGCCGCCCTCGGCTGCGAGGTCGACGCGTGGGAGACCACGTATCTGCATGTGCTCTCCGGGGAGGACGCCGTCCTGGACTGGGTGAAGGGCACGGCGCTGCGGCCCGTCCTCAGCTGCCTCGAAGGCGACGCGGAGGCCCGCGCGGCCTTCCTCGCCGAGTACGGGGAGGCCCTGCGCGCCGCGTACCCGCCGGGCCCCCACGGCACGCCCTTCCCGTTCCGCCGCGTGTTCGCGGTGGCGAGGAAGCGGTGAGCGCCGGGCCCGGGGGTGCCGTGCTGGAGGCGGTCGATCACGTCCAGCTCGCCGCGCCGCCCGGCAGTGAGGACGCGCTGCGCGCGTACTACGCGGGGGTGCTGGGGATGACCGAGCTGCCCAAGCCCCCTGCGCTGGCGGCACGCGGTGGCTGCTGGTTCGCCTCCGGCACCCCGACGGGCGCCGCCCCCGGCGTCGTGCTGCACCTGGGCATCGCGGAGGACTTCCGCCCGGCGCGCAAGGCCCACCCCGGCATCCGCGTCAGTGGCCTCGACGCGCTCGCCGAAGCCCTCCGCGCCGCCGGTGCCCCGGTGACCTGGGACGAAGCGCTCCCCGGCCACCGCCGCCTCTACTCCGCCGACCCGGTAGGCAACCGCCTGGAGTTCCTGGAGCCAGCGCCGTAGACGGGCCCCGGCGGGCGCGCCCGGGAAACGTCAGGACCGCCGGTGACCGATCAGCCTCGGCTTGGGTTCCAGGCCGTCGAGGCCGTGCCAGGCGAGGTTGACCAGGTGCGCGGCCACCTCCGCCTTCTTCGGCTTGCGGACGTTCAGCCACCACTGCCCGGTCAGCGCGACCATCCCGACCAGCGCCTGCGCGTACAAGGGCGACAGCTTCGGGTCGAAACCGCGCGACTTGAACTCCTTGCCGAGGATGTCCTCGACCTGCGTCGCGATGTCGCTGATCAGCGACGCGAACGTGCCCGTCGACTGGGCGACGGGCGAGTCGCGGACCAGGATGCGGAAGCCGTCCGTATACAGGTCGATGTAGTCGAGGAGGGCGAACGCGGCCTGTTCCAGCAGCTCACGGGGGTGCCCCCCGGTCAGAGCCCCCGTGACCATGTCGAGCAGTTGCCGCATCTCGCGGTCCACGACGACCGCGTACAGCCCCTCCTTGCCGCCGAAGTGCTCGTAGACGACGGGCTTGGAGACCCCGGCCTTCGCCGCGATCTCCTCCACCGACGTGCCTTCGAAGCCGCGCTCGGCGAAGAGGGTCCGGCCGATGTCCAGCAGTTGCTCACGGCGCTCCTTGCCCGTCATGCGGCGTCGCGTGCGCTTCTTGGGGCTGCTGCTGTCGTCGGTCGGCACGTCCTCCATCATGCCGCTTCGGCCGCCTGCTCCTTACGGCGGGAGTCGATACGTTCGCGGCGCGGCCAGCGCACGTCGTAGGCCCAGCCCAGCTGCTCGAACCAGCGGATGAGGCGCGCGCTGGAGTCGATCTGGCCCTTCTCCACCCCGTGGCGGGCGCTCGTGGGGTCGGCGTGGTGCAGGTTGTGCCAGGACTCGCCGCAGGAGAGGACGGCCAGCCACCACACGTTGCCCGACCTGTCGCGGGACTTGAAGGGCCGCTTGCCGACCGCGTGGCAGATGGAGTTGATCGACCACGTCACGTGGTGCAGCAGCGCGACCCGCACCAGCGAGCCCCAGAAGAACGCGGTCGCCGCGCCCTGCCACGACATGGTGACCAGGCCGCCGACCAGCGCGGGCAGCAGCAGCGACACGACCGTCCACAGCACGAACTGGCGCGAGATCGCGCGGATCGCCGGGTCCCTGATCAGGTCGGGCGCGTACTTGTGCTGCGGCGTCTGCTCCTCGTCGAACATCCACGCCATGTGCGCCCACCACAGGCCCTTGAGCAGGGCCGGGACGGTCTCGCCGTAGCGCCAGGGGGAGTGCGGGTCGCCCTCGGCGTCGGAGAACTTGTGGTGCTTGCGGTGGTCGGCGACCCACCGGACCAGGGGGCCCTCGACGGCCAGCGAACCCATGATCGCCAGCGCGATGCGCAGCGGGCGCTTCGCCTTGAAGGAGCCGTGCGTGAAGTAGCGGTGGAAGCCGATCGTGATGCCGTGGCAGCCGATGAAGTACATCGCCGTCATCAGCCCGAGATCCAGCCAGCTCACCCCCCAGCCCCAGGCGAACGGCACGGCCGCCGCCAGGGCGACGAACGGGACGACGATGAACAGCAGCAGCGAGATCTGCTCCACCGAACGGCGCTTCTCACCGCCCAGCGTCGCGGACGGTACGGGGCTGTTCACGCCGCTGTTCCCGTCGCGCGTACCACCCGCTTTCTCGTCGTGGGGGGCGCTCTCAAGGAGGTCCGGGCTAGTGGTCATACATGTCCCTCGTCATACGGGGCGGGGGCTACGGAACCGTAACCTACGGCTTCGTAAGTATGGCAGCCCTCACACGGGTATCAAGGGCCGAGCGGGGGATACGTCACTCGTGCCCACCCATCGGAACGCGTGCCCATCACTCGGACGGCGTCCCGGCAGCGGGCGCCCCGACCTATCCTGGGGTGCGTGCGTCGGACAGCGCGGTCCGCGATCCGCCAGAAGCAAGAGCTGCAAGGAGCCGCACCTGTGAGCAGTGCCGACACCCACCAGCACCAGCCGGGAGCAGGACCCGAGGACGAGCAGGCCGCGGAGAACGCGACCGCCCTCCGGGCCGACATCCGCCGCCTCGGCGACCTCCTCGGCGAGACGCTGGTACGCCAGGAAGGACCCGAACTCCTCGACCTGGTCGAGCGTGTACGCGCGTTGACGCGCAGCGACGGAGAGGCCGCGGCGGCCCTGCTCGGCAAGACCGACCTGGAGACCGCCACCAAGCTGGTGCGCGCCTTCTCCACCTACTTCCATCTCGCGAACGTCACCGAGCAGGTACACCGCGGACGCGAGCTGCGCGCCCGCCGTGCCACCGAGGGCGGCAACCTCACCCGCACGGCCGACATGCTCAAGGACGCCGACCCCGAGCACCTGCGCGAGACCGTCCGCAACCTCGGCGTCCGCCCCGTCTTCACCGCGCACCCCACCGAGGCCGCGCGCCGCTCCGTCCTCACCAAGCTCCGCAAGATCGCCGAGCTGCTGGAGCGCACCGACGTCAGCGAACGCCGCCGCACCGACCTGCGGCTCGCCGAGAACATCGACCTGGTCTGGCAGACGGACGAGCTGCGCGTCGCGCGCCCCGAACCCGCCGACGAGGCCCGCAACGCCATCTACTACCTCGACGAGCTGCACAGCGGCGCCGTCGGCGACGTCCTGGAAGACCTGGCAGCCGAGCTGGACCGCGCCGGCACCCCCCTGCCCCCCGGCAGCCGCCCCCTCACCTTCGGCACCTGGATCGGCGGCGACCGCGACGGCAACCCCAACGTCACCCCCGCCGTGACCTGGGACGTCCTCCTCCTCCAGCACGAGCACGGCATCACAGAAGCCCTCAACCACATCGACGAGCTGCGCGGCGCGCTCTCCAACTCGATCAGGAACAGCGGCGCCTCCCAGGAACTCCTCGACTCCCTGGAACGCGACCTCGAGCGCCTCCCCGAGATCAGCCCCCGCTACAAGCGGCTCAACGCCGAGGAGCCCTACCGGCTCAAGGCCACCTGCATCCGGCAGAAGCTCCTCAACACCCGCGAACGCCTCGCGGGCGACATCCCCCACGCACCGGGACGCGACTACCTCGGCACCGGCGAACTCATCGAGGACCTCACCCTCCTCCAGGACTCCCTGCGCGCCCACCGCGGCGAGCTGGTCGCCGACGGCCGCCTGGAGCGGGTCCTGCGCACCCTGGCCGCCTTCGGCCTCCAGCTCGCCACCATGGACGTACGCGAGCACGCCGACGCGCACCACCACGCACTCGGCCAGCTCTTCGACCGCCTCGGCGAGGAGTCCTGGCGGTACGTGGACATGCCCCGCGACTACCGGCAGCGGCTCCTCGCCAAGGAACTCCGCTCCCGCCGCCCCCTCTCGCCCGCGCACGCACCCCTGGACGAGGCGGGCGCCAAGACCCTCGGCGTCTTCGGAACGATCCGCAAGGCACTGGACACCTTCGGACCCGAGGTCATCGAGTCCTACATCATCTCCATGTGCGCCGGCGCCGACGACGTCTTCGCCGCCGCCGTCCTCGCCCGCGAGGCCGGACTCATCGACCTGCACGCGGGCTGGGCCCGCATCGGCATCGTGCCGCTGCTGGAGACCACCGACGAGCTGAAGATCGCCGACGAACTCCTCGACGCGATGCTCTCCGACCCCTCCTACCGCAAGCTGGTCTCCCTGCGCGGCGACCTCCAGGAGGTCATGCTCGGCTACTCCGACTCCTCCAAGTTCGGCGGCATCACCACCAGCCAGTGGGAGATCCACCGCGCCCAGCGCCGCCTCCGCGACGTCGCACACCGGCACGGCGTACGCCTGCGGCTCTTCCACGGCCGCGGCGGCACCGTCGGCCGCGGCGGCGGCCCCACCCACGACGCGATCCTCGCCCAGCCCTGGGGCACCCTCGAAGGCGAGATCAAGGTCACCGAACAGGGCGAGGTCATCTCCGACAAGTACCTCGTGCCCTCCCTGGCCAGGGAGAACCTGGAACTGACCGTCTCCGCCACCCTCCAGGCGTCGGCCCTGCACACCGCGCCCCGCCAGTCCGACGAGGCCCTCAACCGCTGGGACGCCGCCATGGACACCGTGTCCGACGCGGCACACGGCGCTTACCGCAGGCTCGTCGAGGACCCCGACCTGCCCGCCTACTTCTTCGCCTCCACCCCCGTCGACCAGCTCGCCGACCTCCACCTCGGCTCCCGCCCCTCACGCCGCCCCGACACCGGCGCCGGGCTCGACGGGCTGCGGGCCATCCCGTGGGTGTTCGGCTGGACCCAGTCACGGCAGATCGTCCCCGGCTGGTTCGGCGTCGGCACCGGACTGCGCGCGGCCCGCGAGGCCGGGCTCGACCCCGTCCTGGACGAGGCGTACGAGCACTGGCACTTCTTCCAGAACTTCCTCTCCAACGTGGAGATGACCCTCGCCAAGACCGACCTGCGCATCGCACAGCACTACGTCGACACCCTCGTGCCCGACGAACTCAAGCACGTCTTCGACACCATCAGGGCCGAGCACGAGCTGACCGTCGCCGAAGTCCTGCGCATCACCGGCGAACGCGAACTCCTCGACGCCAACCCCGTGCTCCGGCAGACCTTCCAGATCCGGGACGCCTACCTCGACCCGATCTCCTACCTCCAGGTCACCCTGCTGCACCGCCAGCGCGAGGCCGCCAAGCGAGGCGAAGAGCCCGACCAGATGCTCGGACGGGCCCTGCTGCTCACCGTCAACGGCGTCGCCGCAGGCCTGCGCAACACCGGCTGAGCCCCGCACACCTCGCCCGGTGAAGGGGGCGGGGCGTGGGCGCCGCTCGCACGTTCTCAGGACCCAAGTCCTCAGAACGTGAGCAGCGCCCACGCCCCCGCCGTCATCGCCGCACCCAGCACACCCAGCGCCAGCGCCGTACGCCGCATCCGCAGCCCCCCGGCCACCACCAGCGAGGCCAGCAGCAGCGCACCGCCGAACGGCACCCAGGCGTAGAGAATCCCCGCGGGACCCGTCCGCACGACCTCGTCCGTGCCGGGCCGCACCGCCACATCCAGCGTCTCCCCGGTCTTCCCGGAGACGGTCTTGGCCACCGTGACCCGCTCCCGCACATCCCGATGGCTGTCGGCCGGAGTGAACGTGCCCGTGCACACATCCTCACCACACCGCTCGACACGGACAGTGCCCCGCTCGCTCCCCGTCATCGCGGGCCGCGCCGTGCCCCACGACGTCCACACCCCCGCGCACAGCAGCAACAGCGCGATCAGCACCATCAGAGCCGACTTCGCCAGCAGCAGCACGCCGTACGCGTTCTCCCCCGCCCGGCGGGTACGGCTGCGCTTGACTCCACCGCTCTTTGACATGGCCGCGATCCTTGGTGAAGAAACCGTGGACGGTCAACCTCCGGATCCGGCTTGAGCCGTATTAGGAGTTATACGTCCCCTGGGCCCGCTCCAGACCGTCCACGATCAGTGACTCCACGGCATCGGCGGCCCGGTCCGTGAAGTAGTCCAGCTCCTTGCGCTCCGTCGACGAGAAGTCCTTCAGCACATAGTCGGCCACCTGCATCCGGCCCGGCGGACGCCCCACACCGAACCGCACCCGGTAGTAGTCACGGCCCAGCGACTTCGTGATCGACTTCAGGCCGTTGTGCCCGTTGTCGCCGCCGCCCTTCTTCAGCCGCAGCACCCCGTAGTCGATGTCCAGCTCGTCATGGATCACCACCAGCCGTTCCACGGGCAGCTTGTAGAAGTCCCGCAGCGCCGTCGCCGGACCCCCCGACACATTCATGAACGACATCGGCTTCGCCACCACCACCCGGTGACCGGAAACCCCCGGCGTGCCCAGGCGCCCCTCCACCACCTGCGCCCGCGACTTGTGCGACTTGAACTTCCCGCCCATCCGCGCCGCCAGCAGATCGGCGACCATGAACCCGACGTTGTGCCGGTTACCGGCGTAGTCAGGGCCCGGATTGCCCAGGCCCAGCACGAGCCAGGGCCCGGCTCCCGCCTCACTCGCACTCGCTTTGGTCGTCATCGAAGGTCCTCAGGTCCTCAGGCGCTCGACTACGGGGTCCACACACACGCGTACACGGCTCATGCCGCACACACACGGCTCACCTCACGCGTACACGCATCACGTCACACATACACGACTGCCGCCGCGCGTCAGCGGCGCGCGGCGGCAGTCGGTCACAGAACAAACGCGGAGCGAAAGGTCACTCGGCCGAAGCGGCCGACTCGCCCTCGTCCTCATCGGCGTCGGCGGAGGGCTCCTCGGCCTGCGCCGCCAGCACCTGGATCACGATGTCGTCGTCCTCCACGGCCAGCGTGGTGCCCTTCGGCAGCTTCACGTCCTTGGCGTGGATCGCGTCACCCGCGTCCAGACCCTCCACGGAGATCGTCACCGACTCCGGGATGTGCGTCGCCTCGGCCTCGACCGGCAGCGCGTTCAGCACGTGCTCCAGCAGGTTCTGGCCCGGCGCCAGCTCACCCTCGATGTGGATCGGGATGTCCACGTTGACCTTCTCACCCTTCTTCACGGTGAGCAGGTCGATGTGGACCAGGAACTGACGGATGGCCTCACGCTGGACGGCCTTCGGGATGACCAGCTCCTTCTTGCCCTCGACATCCAGGTGGATCAGGACGTTCGGGGTCTTGAGGGCCATCATCATGTCGTAGCTCGGCAGCTCGACGTGGACCGGCTCCGCACCGTGGCCGTAGATGACCGCCGGAACCTTCTCCTCGCGGCGCAGACGGCGGGCAGCGCCCTTGCCGAACTCGTTACGGATCTTGGCAGAGATGTTGACATCAGCCATGGCTGCACTCCTCGTAGTCGTACCGGACAGAACCTCTGTGTCACTCGGTCCGTCCACGACAGACCAACGGCTACGAAGAGCGCGCGTCGATAACGGATGAGCCGCCGCCGTACACAGCGCCAAACACCAGCGCGTACGACACAGCCTCCCTCGCCGAGCGACCCTGGGAGTCTACGCGGCGGGGGAGGCTGCGCGGAAATCGATCTCGCTCACGGACCGACGGGCCCGGACACGGTCCTGCTCACGCCTGCTCGTCGAAGAGGCTGGTCACCGAGCCGTCCTCGAAGACCTCCTGCACCGCACGCGCGATCGTCGGCGCCATCGACAGCACCGTGATCTTGTCCAGCTCCAGCTCGCCCGGCGTCGGCAGCGTATTCGTGAACACGAACTCGCTCACCTTCGAATTCTTCAGCCGGTCGGCCGCCGGACCCGACAGCACACCGTGCGTCGCCGTCACGATGACATCCTCCGCACCGTTCGCGAACAGCGCGTCGGCAGCGGCACAGATCGTGCCACCCGTGTCGATCATGTCGTCGACCAGCACACAGATCCGGTCCTTCACATCACCGACGACCTCGTGCACCGTCACCTGGTTCGCCACATCCGGATCACGCCGCTTGTGCACGATCGCCAGCGGCGCACCCAGCCGGTCCGCCCAACGGTCCGCGACCCGCACCCGGCCCGCGTCCGGAGACACCACCGTCAGCTTGTCCCGGTCCACCTTCGCGCCCACATAGTCCGCGAGAATCGGCAGCGCGAACAGATGATCCACAGGGCCGTCGAAGAAACCCTGGATCTGATCCGTGTGCAGATCCACCGTGAGAATGCGGTCCGCACCCGCCGTCTTGAACATGTCCGCCATCAGCCGCGCCGAAATCGGCTCACGGCCCCGGTGCTTCTTGTCCTGACGCGCGTACCCGTAGAACGGCACGATCACCGTGATGCTCCGCGCCGAAGCCCGCTTCAGCGCGTCGATCATGATGAGCTGCTCCATGATCCACTTGTTGATGGGAGCCGTGTGGCTCTGCATCAGGAAGCAGTCGGCGCCACGAGCGGACTCCTGGAAACGGACGTAGATCTCGCCGTTCGCGAAGTCGAACGCCTTGGTCGGGACCACCCCGATCCCAAGCTGGTTCGCGACCTCCTCCGCCAGCTCTGGGTGGGCGCGGCCGGAGAAGAGCATCAGCTTCTTCTCGCCGGTCGTCTTGATCCCGGTCACTGCACTGTCTCCTTGCGTTCCGCTGCGCGTGCGTGCTTCTTCACCGTACGCCCCACTCCAGAGGGTCGCTTACCCGGTCCGACGCCGGCACAGTCCGCTCAGCTCCCCTCACCCTGACGGTCCGCCCGGCCCCCGGACCCCTCACCGGCCCGCTCCCCGGAACCCTCCTCCGACACGTCACCGGCAGCCTGCGCCGCCGCGCTCCCCGGGCGCTTACGGGCCACCCAGCCCGCGATGTTGCGCTGCTGGCCACGCGCCACGGCCAGCGAACCCGCCGGCACATCCTTCGTGATGACCGACCCGGCGGCCGTGTAAGCACCGTCCCCCACCGTGACAGGCGCCACAAACATGTTGTCCGCACCCGTACGGCAATGAGAACCGATCGTCGAACGGTGCTTGTTCATCCCGTCGTAGTTCACGAAGACCGTCGCCGCGCCGATATTGCTGTGCTCGCCGATCGTGGCATCCCCCACATACGAGAGATGCGGCACCTTCGTGCCCTCACCGATATCCGAATTCTTGATCTCGACGTAGCTCCCGGCCTTCGCCTTCGTCCCCAGCCGCGTACCCGGCCGCAGATACGTGTACGGACCCACCGACGCACCCGCACCGATCTCCGCACCGTTCGCCACCGTGTTGCTCACCGTCGCGCCCGCACCCACCACCGTGTCCCGCAACCGCGAATTCGGGCCCACCTCACTGCCCCCGCCCAACCGCGTACCACCCAGCAACTGCGTACCCGGCAGAATCACCGCGTCCGGCTCATACCCCACCGACACATCCAGCCACGTCGTCGCCGGATCCACCACCGTCACACCCGCCAGCATGGCCTCTTCGAGCAGCCGGTCGTTCAGCACCCGGCGCGCCTCGGCCAACTGCACACGGTTGTTGATCCCCGCGATCTCACTGTGATCGCCCGCCACGGCCGCACCCACCCGGTGCCCCGCCTCCCGCAGGATCCCGAGCACATCCGTCAGATACTCCTCGCCCTGACTGTTGTCCGTACGGACCTTGCCCAGCGCCTCCGTCAGCAGCCGCGCGTCGAACGCGAAGACACCGGAGTTGATCTCACGGATGGCACGCTGCGCCTCCGTCGCGTCCTTGTGCTCGACGATCGCCGTCACGGCACCGCTGTCCGGGTCCCGCACGATGCGCCCGTAACCGGACGAGTCCGGCACCTCGGCCGTCAGCACGGTCACGGCGTTGCCGTCGGCCGCGTGCGTGTCCGCGAGCGACTGGAGCGTCGCGCCGGTGAGCAGCGGGGTGTCCCCGCAGGTCACGATGACGGTCCCGTCGAGCGAGACGCCGTCGCCCGCCAGCTCTTCGAGGCCCATGCGCACGGCGTGCCCCGTGCCGTTCTGCTCGTGCTGCACGGCCGTACGGGCACCCTCGTCGATCGCGGCGAGATGCGCGGCGACCTGCTCACGGGCGTGCCCGACGACCACGACGAGGTGCTGGGGATCCAGGGTGCGGGAGGCGGCGACGACATGGCCGACGAGTGAACGGCCGCAGATGTCGTGCAGGACCTTGGGCGTCGCCGACTTCATACGGGTGCCCTCACCCGCTGCGAGAACGACGACGGCTGCCGGGCGATTGGCGCTCACGGGTGTGCCCTTCGGCTTCTGGGGTTTCGGGGGATGACACCCGCAGGATACCGGGGGGTTTGTGTGGGGATACGAGGACGGGCCCCGACGGAGAGGTCGGGGCGCCACGAAGAGGTGAGTCTGTGCTCCCCCGCAAGGATTCGAACCTTGACCTGCCAAGACCAAAACTTGGTGTGCTGCCTGATTACACCACGGGGGACCGGCGCGTCAGACCTTACCTGAGCCGCGTCGGAGAGCCAGCAGTGATGCCGTTCCACCAGCCCTCGATGCGGCGGTAGAGATCGGCGCCCTGCGCCACGCGCACCACCAGGCAGCCCCGGTAGTCCGCTCCCGTGTTCTGTCGCGTGGTCTTCGGATTGTGCCGCTTCAGAGTCGTCTTGCGGAACGTATTGACATCCGCTTCGACCAGATCCGCCCAGTAGCGTTCCGCCGCCGTCACATCCGCGGATTCGTGGATCATGACGCGGAAATACAGCCGCTCGTGGGGGACGCCGAGCAGGGAGAGCCAGGCGAGGTAGACACGGATCATCCCCGGATCGCTGTTGACGAAGGTGACGTCCTCCGTGAGTCTGTACGGCTTGCTCTTGGAGCCCTCCGCCCAGTAGAGCCCTACGCCGACGAGGAACAGCTCGCGGTCGGTGAGGGTGCCGATCTCCCGGGCCGCCGCCTCCATGGCCGCTTGCCGCGTCCGCTCGCGCCGCACCCTGTAGGACGCCCAGCGGGCCTCGCGGGCCTGGCGCATCCGCTCGGCCGATGCCGACGGCTGCGGCAGATCCCGCACCCATAACGACACCGAACTCTTCGCGACCCCCAGCTCCGCGACGATCTCCGCGTACGTCGCGCCCTCGCGCCGCAGTTCGCGGGCGCGCTGCCGCAGGGCGGGCTTCGCGCGGGGGTGGGGGTGGGTCACGGGGCGGGCCGGTGTCGGGGCGGGTGCGTGTCGGTGCTGTTCAGGGGTGTTTTTCATGGCGCCAGCCTCGTCGAACTTGTGTCCCCGCGCGAGAAAAACAAGAACGATTCAACAGTTCGGGTGGAAACCCAAGGGAATCCTGGCGAACGGCTTCCGCTGCTCTTAGAGGGGCGGAATGGGCCGTTCCTTGACTCTCCGGGGAAAGCGGTGGACGGCGGTCGTACGCTGGGCGGTATGACCGAGACGGGGGACAGCCGGGCCGCTTGCGGGCCATGGTGGTGGAGCCGGAGGAGAGCGGCGGTACTGGATATCGTCCTGGCCGCGATATCCGCTGTCGAATGCGGTGTGCAAGGCGCGCGTTTCGCTGGTGAGGCGGGGATACCGGCCTGGGCCGGGGTGCTGCTGGGAGTGGCGGCCGGGGGGTCGCTGGTGGCGCGCAGGCGCTGGCCCGTGGCGGTCGTGCTCGTGGCGATCGCGGTGACACCGGCCGAGATGGGTTTTCTCCTCGGCTGTGTGGGGCTCTATTCGCTCGCGGCCTCGGATGTGCCGCGGCGGATCATCGCTCTGCTGACGGCGATGCAGGCGGTCGGGGGTTTGATCATCATTCTGGTCCGGGTGCATCAGAGCATCGGGCAGGAGCCGGATTTCAATCCGCCGACGTGGTTCATTCCGGCGATTTCCGTGCTGGTGGCGCTCGGGCTGACGGCTCCGCCTCTGCTGCTGGGGCTTTATGTCGGGGCGCGGCGGCGGCTGGTGGAGTCGTTGCGGGAAAGGGCCGACGGGCTGGAGCGGGAACTCGCGCTGCTGGCGGACCGTGCGGAGGAGCGGGCCGAGTGGGCGCGTAACGAGGAGCGCACGCGGATCGCGCGGGAGATGCACGACGTGGTGGCGCACCGGGTGAGTCTGATGGTGGTGCACGCGGCGGCGCTCCAGGCGATCGCGGTGAAGGATCCGGAGAAGGCGTCGAGGAACGCGGGGCTCGTGGGTGACATGGGGCGTCAGGCGTTGACGGAGCTGCGGACGATGCTGGGGGTGCTGCGTTCGGAGGTGGCGGAGGCGAGGCCGTCGGGGTCGGGGTCGGGGCAGGAGAGGGTGCGGGTGCGGTCTTCCTCGCCGTCTCCGGCTCGGTCGTCGTCCGCCGGGACGCCGCAGGCTCCGGCCTCGTCCCAGGGGCGGGCCGCCGGCCGGGGTGCGGGTTCCGCTGACGGTTCCGGGAGCGGGAGCGCCAACGGGGACGGGGACGGCAGCGGTGACGGGGGTGCTCCGGTGCGGCTGGCCGAGTTCGCCGCCGTCGTGGCCGGGGCGGCGGTGGGCCGGGGCGCGGCGCGTGACGGGGGGTTCGGCGACCCGGACGGCGGCGATGGCGGCGGCGAGGGCGACGGGAAGGGGAAGGCGAACGGGAACGGTGGGCCGTCGCTGGGGGAGCTGGATGTGCTGGTCGGCCAGTCGCGGGAGGCCGGGATGGCGGTGGAGCTGTCGGTCGAGGGCGCGCCCCGCGACTATGCGCCGCAGGTGGAGCAGACGGCATTCCGTGTGGTCCAGGAGGCGCTGACGAACGTGCACAAGCATGCGGCGGGTGCCCGTGCCCGGGTGCGGCTGGCGCACCGGGAGGCCGAGGTGGCGGTGCAGGTGGAGAACGAGCCGCCTGCCGAGGGCGACGGTTCGGCCGACGCCGGGCTGCCGAGCGGGGGCAACGGCCTGGTCGGCATGCGGGAGCGGGTGACGGCGCTGGGGGGCGGTTTCGTGTCGGGGCCGACGGACGCGGGCGGTTTCCGTGTCTCTGCGGTCATCCCCGACGGCGGTCATCTCTGACGTCGGCTGTCCCTGACGGCGGTCACTCTTGCCAGCGGGGCCGTCCCCGCCAGCGGTCATTCCTGGCGGTCGGCGCGGTCGGCGCGGTCGGCGGCCCGTGGGGTGAGGCGCTGGGGGTGTGTGCCGGTCATGAGGGTGGCGAGCGCGGTGTCGAAGTCGTCGCCGAGGTACCAGTCGCCGGTGTGGTCGAGGCCGTAGACGCGTCCGGTGGTGTCGATGGTGAGCAGCGTGTGGCTGTCGCCTTCGGTGCCCAGGGGGCAGATCTCGGTGTCGAGGGCGCGGCCGAGGTCGGAGAGCGTGCGGGCGGCGTAGAGGCCGGGCATGGGGTCGATGCGCACGGGGCTGGGGGCGATGTGGCGTCCGGGGCCCGTGGGGGCGATGTGGAGGTTGCCGAATTCGGCCCAGACCTCGACCGCCGCGGGGAAGACGGCGTGCGTGTGCCCTCCGGCGGAGGTGTGGCCGCGCAGTGTGTCGGCCCACTGCTCGGCCTGACGTATGTCCCAGCGCCCTGGCTGCCAGCCCGCGGCGCGCAGCGCGTCGTCGACGGCGACGGAGAAGCGGGTGGCGGAGGTGCGCTCGTGCGGCACGCTCAACGGGGCTCCTCCTGGGCGGGGTCGACCGCGCGGACGCCGAAGTGGCCGAGGAGCGCGGTGCAGGTGCGACAGGGTGCGGCGTAGCTGCCGTGCAGCGGGTCGCCGTCCTCGCGGATGTGGCGGGCGGTGAGTTTGGCGTGCTTCAGCGCGCGCTTGGCCTCGGTGTGGGTGAGCGGTTTGGGCTTGGCGTTCTTGCGGTGGGCGCGTTTGCCCGCGCGGGCGTTCTCCGTCGCGGTGAGGAAGCGGGAGAGCAGCACGGTTTCGGGGCAGCGGCCCGTGTGGCGTTCGCGGTGTTCGGTGGTGAGGGTGTCGAGGTAGTCCTGGACGAGGGCGTGCAGCGCGGGGGGCTGGTCGCCTTTGCTGCCGGTGCAGGTGAGGGTGTCGCCGCGTACGGAGAGGGCGGCGGCGATGGCGGGGAGGATGCCGTCGCGGCGGTGGTGCGGTACGGGTGCGCCGTGTTCGCCGTTCCCGGTGGCGGCCGTCCAGCCGAGGCGCGGGTCGGGGGAGGCGCGGCGGTCCGCCGCGTCGTGTTCCCATCGCGCGGTGGCCTGCGCGGCGTCCCGCGTGGTGTCTCGTGCGGTGCCCTGCGTGGCGCCCTGCGTGGTGCCCTGTGCGGCGGGGCCGCTCTGCGGTGCCGTTTCGGGCGGGGGTGGTGCGGTGTGCATGGGGTGCTTCCTCCCGGTGCGGCCCCTTCTGCCGTGTCCGTCGTGTCCGTGGTGTCGTCTTCTGTCACGCGACGGACAGCGCCAAGTATGCAGTGTGCCGCGTGACTCGATCATGCCGATGGGCATGTCATGGACTTGTGACGGTTCTTCGGGTGGCGTGAAACAGATGTGGTGGGGTACGTCCGGGACGGCGAGCATCTGGCCGTCGGCCACCTATCCGGTGTCCCTTCGAGGCAGGAGTTCCGTGATGCGCAGCACCTCTTCTCTTCGCCCTGGTGGCCTCCGTCGTGCCGTGGTGGCCCTGGCGGTCGTGCCCGTGCTGGCGCTGTCGTCGGCCGGGTGCGGCGGCGGTGGCGGCGACGAGGCCGGCGGGGGCGACGGCGGGGGGCGGCAGCTCACCGGCGGCGGCGACGGTGACGGCGGCGGAAATGGCGGAAACGGCGAGGGTGCGAAGAGCGGCGGCAAGGGCGGGGAAGACGGGGACGGCGGCGACGGTGTACGGGCCCTGGACGCGGCGGGGCTGAGAGCGGCGCTGCTGAAGTCGGGGGACGTCAAGGGGTATCACGCGGAGCCGAACGCCAAGGACGCGCTGCCGCCCGAGAACACGATGGAACCGGACCGCCCCGCCTGCACCCCGATCACCGACGCGGTGGACTCGAAGCCGACGTACGCGCGTGAGGCGTACGCGAGCGGCACGGTGATGAAGGGCGATCTCGGCTCGGGCGGCGCTGTGCAGCAGATCCTGCTGTCCTCGTACGGTTCTGGCGACGCCGCGAAGTGGCTGCGGGAGCTGCGGAAGGCGGTGAAGGAGTGCCGCGGCTTCAAGGGTGCCGTGGGCACGGGCCAGGAGGCGTCGCTGAGGATCGAGCCCGGCGGGGAGGTGGGGGTGGGCGACGACGCGGTGCAGTTCACGATGAAGGACGCGAAGGGCAAGGACTCGCCCACGGTGTTCACGGTCGTGCGTGCCGGGGCGAACACGGCCACGTTCATGTCGGTGGGTCTCGCGGGCGAGCCGGTGCCGGTGGCCAGGGCCGTGGTGGACAAGCAGCACGAGAAGCTGGTGGCGGCGGCGCGGAGTTGAGGCGGCGGTCCGTGCCTCGTACGGCCGGGGGCGTGGCGGTCGCGTACGGATGCGGTACGGGGGACTCCGCCCCGTGACGGTGCGGCTGTGAAGGGCGCGGGGCCGGTCACCGCGGGCCGTTGCCGGGTCCGGTGACCGGCCGTTGCCCTAGCGCATAGGCTGTCTCGTGTCAGCCAGACGCAGCAGGGGGCTTCCGCCATGACGACAGGTCGGCTCGGGCAGCACGCCGCACCGCCGAACCGGGCCTACGCCGGGCAGGTCGTGAACTTCCCGGACCCGGTCCGGGCCTCCCGCCACCCCCAGGGGGTGCGGGTGGACGAGAACGGCTTCCCGGACTTCTCGCCGTACGCGCGGGCCGCCGCCGACATCGCCGAGCCCCCCGAGGGGTTCGGCGGCGACGAGCTGAGACTGACGGACTTTGTGTCCGCGAACGCCGCGCTGCACGCGTCGGGCCATGAGCTGTGGCGCGAGCTGTCCCCGGTGGCCACCCCGCACGGCTGGACCTGGCACCACGTGCCGTGGAGCCGCCGCATGGTGCTGGTGCCCGTCGAGGTGAAGGCGCTGCTGCGCCATCACGGCGGGCTGGCGACGGCCGCCGTCGACCACGCCAAGGGCGGCACGCGCCCGCTCCAGGAGACCAGGCCCGCGCACTTCGAGGTGCCGCGCGGCGGGGTCGCTGTGACGGAGCCGCAGATCGTGGACGTCGAGGAGAAGCTGGGCTACAGACTGCCCGGCGCCTACCGCGCGTTCCTGAAGGCGGCGGGCGGCTGCGCCCCGCGCGGGGTGGCGCTGGACGCGGAGCTTGGCCTGCTGGTGGACCAGCCGTTCTTCACGGTGCGTGAGGACGCGGCCGTCAACGACCTCGTCTACATCAACAAGTGTCTGCGCGACCACTTCACCAAGGACTTCCTGGGCGTCGGCTTCGTCCAGGGCGGGCTGATCGTGGTGAAGGTGCGGGGCGAGGCGATCGGCTCCGTGTGGTTCTGCGCGTACGACGACGTACGCGACCGTGACGGCATCGGCGTGCAGGAGCGGGTGGCCGAGCTGCTGCGGCCCTGCGGCGCCGACTTCGACGACTTCCTGCTGCGGCTCGCGGGCAATCCGCCCGAGCTGGAGACCGTGGCGAACCTGATGGTGGACGGCGGCTTCGCGCGCGCCGTCCAGGTTTGAGGGGTGGGCGCCAGATGGTGACCTTCGCACAGGCACAGGAGCGCGCGGAGCGCTGGGTGAACGAGGACGTTCCCGGATACCAGCACCGCGAGGTCCGGGTGCGGGAGTTCGACCTCGGGTTCGTCGCGTGGGCGGAGGACCGTGAGGACGGGCCGACGTCGGACGGCGGGCGCACCCGGCTGGTGATCGCGCGGGACAGCGGCGACGTGACGCTGTGGCCCGGTCTCTCGGTGGGCGAGGTGATCCGGCGCTACGAGGAGGAGTACGGCGCTCCGCCCGCGCCGCCCGAGCCCGGAGGCGTGTTCGCGCAGCGGGTGGACCTCGAAGCGACCTCGTTCCTGCTGACGCCTCCGGAGTGGCTCCAGGAGGCGGCGGACCAGCGGGGCATCCCGAACCGCCGCTCGGGCGCCGACCAGGGCGCGGGTGCGGGTGAGAGTGCGGGTTCCGTCCCGGCCCCGTCCGCCGCCTCGGCCTCGTCGTCCCCGGCCGCCGCCGCGAGCCCGTGGGACGCGGCGGACACGAGCAGTTCGGGCAACGGCATCGCGCAGCAGCCTCCCGCGACGGTGTTCGCGCCGCCCATAACCGGCAGCGATGACGACGACACCCCGCCGCCCCCGCCCAGTTCACGGTCCGAGGCGAAGACGGAGCTGATCCCCGAGGGCAGCGTGCTGCCTCCCCGTACGACTGTGGCTCCCGCGCTGGACGAGCCGGACGAACCCGGTACGCAGGCCCCTCCGGGCGGCCAGGGCCAGGGCGACGGCGGCAGCCAGGGCGGTCAGGGGAGCCAGGGCGGCCCCGGTGGTGTGCACCATGCGGCGACGATGCTGGCCGACCCGTCGCAGGGCGGCCCCGGTGGCATCGGTGCGCCGCCCCCGCCGCCCGGCCCGCCCGGCGCGGGTGCCGGTGCCGGGGACATCGCCGACGCCGACACCAGCCGCGCCCCGCGCGGCTCCGTGCCCTCGTCCCCGCGCCCCTCGCGGGGCGGCGGCCCCTCCGTACCTCCGCCGCCCGGCGCGCCCGGCACCCCCGGTGCCCGCCCCGGCGCTGGCGCGGGTCCCGGCGCGCCCGGTTCGCCGGGCGCCGGATACGTGCCGACGCAGATGGTCTCGGCCGACGATCTGGCCGCGCAGATCAGCGAGAGCGGCCAGGTGCCCGCAGTCGACGGCCCGCAGGGCCAGGGTCAGGGCCAGGACGACGGCGGCAGCCAGGGCGGTCCCGGCGGCGTGCACCACGCGGCGACGATGCTGGCCAACCCCTCCCAGGGCGGTCCCGGTGGCATCGGCGCGCCGCCCCCGCCCCCGTCGGCCCCTCCGGGCGGCCAGGGCGACGGCGGCAACCAGGGCGGTCAGGGCGGCAGCCAGGGTGGCCCTGGCGGTGTGCATCACGCGGCGACGATGCTGGCGAACCCGTCGCAGGGCGGTCCCGGTGGCCCCGGTGGCCCCGGTGGCATCGGGGCGCCGCCCCCGCCCCCCGGCCCGCCCGGCGCCCCGCCGACCGCACCCCCGCCCCCGCCCTCCGCGCCGAACACCCCGCCCCCCGCCTACGGCTTCCCGCAGGGCCCGCCGCCCGGCACCCCGGGCCCGGTGCCGCCGGGCCCCGGCGGCCCTCCGCCCGCCTACGGCTATCCGCAGCAGCCGCCGACAGGTCAGCCGACCGTCGGCCCCGGCTACATGGCCGTGCTGCGCTACCGCGCGCCCGACGGCTCCGAGCAGCAGCTCATCCGCCGCTCGGCGCCCGGCACCCCGCACCCCGAGTGGCAGATCCTGCACGAGCTGCGCGCCATGAACGTGCCGCCGCAGCAGGTGCTGGAGCTGCACACGGAGCTGGAGTCCTGCGATCTGCCGGGCGGCTACTGCGCCCGCATGATCCGCGAGACCTGGCCGCAGGTGCGGATCAGCAACACAGCCCCGTACGGGCTCGACCACGCCTCCCGTCAGCAGGGCATGCGGCATCTGCTGGAGCACCAGGGCGAGCTGCACCAGGTCGCCGACGGCCCGGCGCGGCCCGCGCCGAACCGGGTGCCGATGCCGCCGCCGCAGCACATCCAGCCCGCGCCGCCCATCCCGCCGGACGGCATCGGCATGGAGCTCCAGCAGGCGTTCGGCCCGCAGGGCGTCTTCCGCTTCGAGCAGCGCGCGGTCTCCCGTCAGGGCGTGCCCGACATCGTCGGGCAGACCCTGGTGTGGGCGGGCCTGCCCGTCGACTTCGGCCCGTTTTTCTGGGGCCAGGCCCAGCCGGGCCGTCCCGTGCCGACGCTGGCCGAGCTGGCGCAGGAGCGGGGCGTCCAGCCGGGCGCCGACGCGGGCTCGTACCTCGTGATGGGCAACGACTTCGGCCGTCAGCTCTGTGTGCAGTACGGGACGGCGCACATCGTCGCCGTGCCGCTGGAGGGCGCTCCGGGCGGCCAGCCGGCGCCCGCGCAGTTCGTGAACACGGGGCTGCCGGAGTTCGTGCGCTGCATGGCGCTGCTGGGGCGGATGTGGCGGCTGCGGTACGGGCTGACGCAGGAGCAGGCGGGCCGCTGGACCGTCGACTTCCAGATGCAGTTGGCCGCGCTGGACCCGGCGGCGCTGTCGTCGCCGGAGAACTGGTGGTCGGTGCTGCTGGAGCAGATGTGGGACGGCCTCTTCTGATCGGGCTCTGATCCGGCCCTGGCCCGGCCCCGGGTCCCCCCGCCGAACGGCTCAGCCGACGCGCGCCCGTGTGCCGCGCGTGCGAGCTTCGGGGGATGAGCGAGTCGGCCAGGGGCCCGCTGCCGCCGCAGAGCAGCAGCACGCTCTACCGCGCCGCGCCCCGCTGGCACTGGCGCGGACATGCCCCCCGGCCAGGGCGCCAGCGCGGCGGGCCCCGCCGGGCGCTGCGGCGGTCCTGGCTGGTCGTCCTCGTGCTGGCCGTGCTCCTCGCGGCAGTGGTCGGGGCCACCTGGATCTGGGCCGGGACGCAGTTGCGCGAGACCGCCGCCTTCGCGGGCGACGACGTGCGTTCCGAGGCGGGCGAGGGCACGAACTGGCTGGTCATCGGCACCGACACGCGCTCGGACCTCAGCGCGGACGAGCGCGAGGAACTGCACGTGGGCGGCGCTGGCGAGCGGAACACGGACACGATGATGCTGCTCCACTACGGCGAGGCGGGCCCGTATCTGGTGAGCATCCCGCGCGACTCGTACGTCACCGTGCCGGGACACGGCAAGGCCAAGATCAACTCCGCGTACGCGCTCGGCGGCCCGAAGCTGCTCACCCGCACCGTCGAGGCGGCGACGGGGCTGCGCCTCGACCACTACGCCGAGGTGGACTTCCACGGCTTCACCGGCATCGTGGACGCGCTCGACGGGGTGGAGATCTGCCTCGACGCGCCGCTGAGGGACGAGAAGGCCGGTGCCGATCTCCGGGCCGGGTGCCAGACGCTGGACGGCAGGCAGGCCCTCGCCTTCGTCCGCGCCCGCTACAGCGACCCCGAGGGCGACCTCGGCCGGGTGAGGCGGCAGCGCCGGCTCCTGAGCGCGCTCGTCCACGAGGCGACGGGCCCGGCGACCCTGCTGAACCCGTTCCGCCTCCACGGCTTCCTCGACGCGACGCTCGAAGCCCTCACCGTCGACAACGGAACCGGCGTGCCGTCACTCACACGGATGGCCTGGGAGATCAGAGGGCTGACGGGCGGGGGTGGGGGTACAGCGACCGTTCCGGTGACGAATGCCGGGCTCAGCGTGCCGGGGGCCGGTGATGTGGTGGTGTGGGACAGGTCACGGGCGGGAGAACTTTTTGATCAGTTGCGACGGGATGTGCCGATTACGGCAACAGAGGTCGAGTAGCGCATCCTTGAAGGCGGGCTCGGGCGGAGTGTCGCGGTATGGCCGCTTCGCTCGAATCATGTGAGATGTGTGCCGCGCGTTGTTGCTGAGGTTAGGGGCTCGAAATGAGTGCGTCGTCACCGCACGGCTTCGTCGTCGTACGGGGCCGCGGCTACCGTCCCGAACAGGTCGACGGCAAGGTCGCGGACCTGCACGGGGAGCGCGACGCGGCGTGGGAGCGCGCCGCGAAGCTGACGGTCCTCGCCAAGGAGCTGACGGAGGAGTCGGAACGGCTGCGGGGTGCGGTCGCCGCGCTGCCGCCGCAGACCTACGAGTCGCTGGGGGAGCGGGCCCAGGAGCTGCTGGCCCTCGCCGAGGCGGAGGCCGCCGAGGTCAGGGCCGCGGGCGAGGCCGAGGCCCAGGCGGCGGGGGAGCACGCCGATCTCGACGCGCGCGAGCTGCGCGGAGCGGCGCGCGAGCACGCGTCGCGGGTGCGGGCCGACGCGGAGAACGTGGCCGTCCGTACCGTCGACACCGCGCAGCAGCAGGCCGACGAGCTGCGCGCCGCGGCCCGCGCCGAGGCGGACGAGGTGCGGCGCGAGGCGGCGGAGACGCTGCGCGAGATGTCGCGCCGCTGCGCCGGGCTCCTCGCAGACCAGGAGAAGGAGCAGGCCGCCGAGTCCGACGCGGTCGAGCGCGAGCTGGCCGAGCGGGAGAGCGCCGCCGAGGCGCGGATCGCGGACATGGCGGAGCGCGGCGAGCGGTTGTTCGCCGAGGCGAAGCGGGCGCACGCGGAGGCGGAGGAGGCCGCGCGGCACCGGGTCGAGGACGCGCAGGCGCAGGGCGAGGAGCTGATCACGGAGGCGCGGCTGCGGGAGGAGGGCATCGAGCGGGAGACGGAGCGGGTGCTGAGGGAGCACGAGGAGAAGGGGGAGGAGTTGCGTCAGCACATGGCACATGTCCGCAGCAGCCTCGCGACCCTCACGGGCCGCACCCCTGACGAGCCCGCCTCCCTCGCGCCGGGCTCCTCGGCCTGAGCGGGGACGCCGGGCCGGGCTGCCGTCCGGCGTCACGGTGTCACGGCGTCGTGGTGACACGCGAGAGCCCCTCACCGGCGTGCGGTGCGGGGTTCTCGGTCCGGGGCGCGCGGTGTCGCTACGCGTCCGGGGAGTCCTCGTCCCAGGTGACGGGCAGGCTGACCACCCCGTAGATGTTGGCGCGGTCGCGCAGCGGCACCTCGCCCGGCGGCACCGCGAGGCGCAGGGCGGGGAAGCGGGCGAAGAGCGCGGGGAAGGCGACGGCCATCTCGACGCGGGCGAGCTGCTGGCCCAGGCACTGGTGGATCCCGTGGCCGAAGGCCAGGTGCCCGGTGGTTTTGCGGCGGATGTCGAGCCGGTCGGGGTCGGGGAACTTGTGCGGGTCGCGGTTGACGGCCTGCACGGAGATCGTCACCGACTCGCCGGCCCTGATGAGCCTGCCCTCCACCTCGATGTCCTCCAGCGCGGAGCGCGGCAGTGGGTCGGCCACGCTGAGGTAGCGCAGCAGCTCCTCGACGGCCTGGTCGACGAGCGCGGGCTCCGCGCGCAGCGCGTCCAGTTGGGCGGGGTTGCCGAGCAGCGCGAAGGTGCCGAGGGCGAGCATGTTGGCTGTGGTGTCGAGCCCGGCGGCCAGCAGCAGTCCGCCGATCCCGGCCAGTTCCTCGTCGGTGAGGTCGGCGGTGGTCAGATCGCTGAGCAGATCGTCGGTGGGCGCGGCCCGCTTGGCGAGGACCAGTTCGCCCAGGTACTGGAGCAGCGAGGTGTACGCGTGGCCCTTCGCCTCCTCGTCGGCCGTCTGGTCGAAGAGGGTGGCCACCTCGTCCTGGAAGCGCTCGCGGTCGGCGTACGGGACGCCGAGCAGTTCGCAGATCATGAGCGCGGGCACGGGTTGCGCGAACGCCGTCACCAGGTCGGCGGTGGGCCCGGCCGCCTCCATGGCGTCCAGGCACTCGGCCGTTAACCGCTCGACGCGCTCGGTGAGCTGCCGCATCCGGCGGACGGTGAACTTGCCGGTGAGCAGGCGCCGGTAGCGGGTGTGCTCGGGGGCGTCGAGGCCGATGATGTCGCCGACCGGCGCGGGCGGCATGACCTCCGGCATCCCCGCCATCGGGACGGGCGGGTGCAGGAGTTCGTAGCGTGAGCTGATGCGCGGGTCGGCCAGCAGTGCGCGGGCCGTGGCGTGGCCCGTGACCAGCCAGCCGAGGTGTCCGTCGGCGTAGCGCATGCGGCGCAGCGGTTCGCCGGTCAGCGCGGTGAGTCCGGCGGGCGGGTCGAAGGGGCAGCCGGTGCGCCGGTCGGTGGGGAGGGTGGGCGGCTCGTCGGGCGTGGCGTCGAAGGTGCGGGGGGCCGTCGGCTCGTGCGGCATGTCGTGCGGCAAGGGGTCCTCCTGGGGGTGTGGTGCGGGGTGGTGCGGGTGCCTGGTGCGTGTCGGCGGAGCGGCCCGGCACTCGGACCGGTTGCTCCGGGTCACTTCGGGTCGCGGTTGAACAGCGACGTGGACCAGCGGTAGCCGAGCAGGGAGAGGCCGACGCACCAGGCGACCGCGATCCACCAGTCGTTGCCGATCTCGGTGCCGAGGAGCAGTCCGCGCAGGGTCTCGATGGCCGGGGTGAAGGGCTGGTACTCGGCGATGGGCTGGAACCAGCCGGGCATCGTGTCGGCCGGGATGAAGGCGCTGGAGATGAGGGGCAGGAGGATCAGCGGTGTGGCCATGTTGCTGGCCGCCTCGGGATTCGGGCTAGCCATGCCCATGCCAACCGCTACCCAGGTGAGAGCGAGAGTGAACAGCGTGATCAGCCCGAAGGCCGCCAGCCACTCCAGGACGGTGGCGTCGGTGGACCTGAATCCCATGGCCACGGCGACGGCGCCGACGAGCACCAGGCTGCCGAGCACCTGGAGCACGCTGCCGACGACGTGTCCGATGAGCAGGGACCCGCGGTAGACCGCCATCGTGCGGAAGCGGGCGATGAGACCTTCGGTCATGTCCATGGAGACGGAGATCGCGGCTCCGATCACGGTCGAGCTGACGGTCATCAGCAGCAGACCCGGAACGAGGTAGGCGATGTAGGCGGAGCGGTCGGCGCCGCCGTCACCGATGCCCGCGCTCATCACGTCGCCGAAGATGTAGACGAACAACAGCAGCAGCATGATCGGCGTGAGCAGCAGGTTCAGTGTCATGGAGGGGTAGCGGCGCACGTGCAGCAGGTTGCGGCGCAGCATCGTGTGCGAGTCGCGGACGGCGAGGGACAGGGCACTCATCGGACGGTCTCCTTGGACTGGGCGGGGGCGGGGGCGGGGGCGGTGGTCGGGTTGGTGGGGCCGGTGGGGGCGCTGGGGCCGGTCAGCGCGAAGAACACGTCGTCGAGGTCCGGGGTGTGGACGGTCAGTTCGTCCGCCTCCACACCGGCCGAGTCCAGCCAGTCGAGGAGCAGGCGCAGTTCGCGCTGGCTGCCGTCGCTGGCGATCTGGAGCGACAGCGCCTCGTCGTCGCGGGTGACCTCGCGCAGCGCGGTGGCGGCGGACCGGTAGGCGGCCGGGTCGGTGAAGCGCAGCCGCACGTGGCCGCCCGGAATGAGGCGCTTCAGCTCCTCCGCGCTGCCCTCGGCGGCGATCCGGCCGTCGCTCAGCACCGCGATGCGGTCGGCGAGTTCGTCGGCCTCCTCCAGGTACTGGGTGGTGAGGAAGACGGTGACGCCGCCCGCGACCAGTTCGCGGATGATGTTCCACATGTTGTGGCGGGAGCGGGGGTCGAGCCCCGTGGTGGGCTCGTCGAGGAAGATGATCCGCGGGTCGCCGACCAGCGTCATGGCCAGGTCCAGGCGGCGCTTCATGCCGCCCGAGTAGGTGGAGACGGGCTTCTTCGCGGCGTCGGTCAGATCGAAGCGCTCCAGCAGTTCGGCCGTGGTCCTGCGCCCTTCCCGGCGGGAGAGGTGGTGCAGGTCCGCCATCAGGAGCAGGTTCTCCTCGCCGGTGATCAGCCCGTCGACGGCGGAGAACTGCCCGGTGACACCGATCGCGTCCCGCACCGCCTGCGGATCGGTCGCCAGGTCGTGGCCGCCGACGCGCAGGTCGCCGCCGTCGGCGGAGATGAGGGTGGAGAGGATCTTGACGGCGGTGGTCTTGCCCGCGCCGTTCGGGCCGAGCAGGGAGAAGATGGTGCCCTGCGGCACCTCCAGGCCGATGCCGTCGAGCACGCGCTTGTCGCCGTAGGACTTGCGCAGTCCGGTGGCGGTGATCGCGGGCGCGGGCGCGCTCGGGTGTGCGGCGGTTCGCGGGGGTATCCGGGTGGCGGTCATGCCGTTTTCCTTTCGCTGGAGGGGATCTGGGGGTCAGGCGCGGCGGATGATGATGTCGCCGGCCGAGGTCCTGGCGTGCACCTCGACGGTCTCGTCGGAGTCCTCGGGGCCCGCCGCCGTGCCGAGCGAGTTGCGTACCGCGCCGTACTTGGGGTC
The DNA here is from genome assembly GCF_053611545.1 of Streptomyces sp. NPDC054796. Lineage (NCBI taxonomy): Bacteria > Bacillati > Actinomycetota > Actinomycetes > Kitasatosporales > Streptomycetaceae > Streptomyces > Streptomyces sp. NPDC054796. The sequence goes on from NZ_JBSHAO010000013.1 coordinate 133,813, forward strand.
AAGGTCGAGCCAGGCAGCTGTGCCCTCGTGGATGCCGACTTCGACGTCGCCGACGGAGGTGCGCAGGTCGATACGGCCGCGGGTGGCGTCGCCGACGCGGATGCCGCCGTTGGAGGAGGCGGCGTCGACCCCGGCGTGGGCGACGCCGACCTCGACCCGGCCGTTGGCGCACTTGGCGCCGACGCCGCTGTGCGCGACGCCGACGGAGATGTCGCCGTTGGACGCGTTGGCCTTCAGCTCGCCGGTGACCTCGTCGATCCGCGTCGAGCCGTTGGTGTTCTTGACGGTCGCAGCGCCGTCGACGGTGCCGATCTCGACCCGGCCCGCGCCGGTGACGTCGACGTCCCCCGTCGAGCGGGCCAGGCGGATCTCGCCGGTGGCGGTCCGCAGGCTGGCCCCGGCCGCCTCGTCGACCTGGAGGTCGCCGAGCCCGGTCCTGAGCGCGACGTCCCCGAGGCGGCCCTCGCAGGAGAGGTGGCCCATGCCCGTGGTGGCCCGGACCTCGGACCCGGCGGGCAGTTCGATGCTCACCTCGATGGCGCCCGGCTTGTTCCACGGGGTGCGCTTCTTGGGCGTCTTGACCGAGAGACGGCCGCCGGAGCAGGTGACCTGGGTCTCCTGCACGGAGCGCACGTCCTTGTCGTCGGAGCCGTTGCGCGGCAGCACCTCGACGACGGTCTCGGTGGTCTTGCCCGCGCTGATGCGGGCTGTTCCCGCGTCCAGCTCAAGGGTGGCGATGATCGGCTGAGGGGTCTCGAAAGAAGGCATGGCTGTCCCGTCCTCGTGGCTTGGGTGGTGGATCCCGCTGGTGAGGCGGGTGGTGAGAGTGACGTCGACGGACCGGTCGGTGGTCCGCCGGTGAAAGCGGTGCGGGCCGGTGGCCCCGGGGGGTGTCTTCAACGTCCCGTCTGGGCCGCGGCGCCTGGCGGCCGGACGACGCTACGTTGAAGACACCCCCTAGCGGACCCAGCCGGTGAAGCCCCGGCCGCTGCCCGAGTCCTTGCCGCGGGCCTGCGGGTTCGCGCGTCCCCCGCCGTCGAGCGCGGTGGACGCGGCCCGCACCAGCCAGGCGTTGACCGACAGGCCCTCCGTCGCCGCGGCGCCCTCGATGCGGGCCTTGAGGTGCGCCGGGAGGCGGAAGTTGATGCGCGCCATGGTGCCGTCGTCGCCGTCGGCGGGCGCCGGCGGCGCGGGGGCGGCGGGTGCGGCGGGTTCCGTGAACGGCTCCCACGCCTCTCGGGGCGGCTCGGGCGCGGGCGGCGCCGTCACCACGAACTCCGGGTCGAGCCCGCGCAGCCGTACGTCGACCGAACCCGGCGCCAGCTCCTGCGTGACCTCGCCCATGGCGGCGGACAGCGCGTTGAGGAGGGTCAGGCGGGTGGCGGATTCCAGGGGTGCGGTGAGCCGGTCGGCGAGGGCGCGGGCTTCGTCGCCGCCGGTGTCAGCGGCGACGGCCAGCTCCTGCCGGAGGTTTTCGACGTAGGGCGTGAGGTCCATGGCGCCACTATGGCACATCAATGGCGCCATTGCGAGCCACCGTGACTCCTCCTTGGCGCGCAGGGCTCTGAACTGCGGTTTCCTGCGCGGATTGGTGTGAAGTGGTGCCGCGCAGGGGGTGGAATGGCTCTCGAGAGTGCCGTGATGACGCCACGGTGGCGCCACGTGGCGGGGCAGCTTGGCGCCATCCCGCCTCCACCCCCGTCAGTCCCGTTCCCCCTCTGCCAGCAGGGGGAAGTCGCGGGGCAGCAGAAGAAGCGCCAGCACCGCCAGCGCGGCAGCGCAGGCCGCCGCGATGTGGACATGGCCGACGGCCGCGGCGACCGCCTCACGGACATACCGTGCCGCGCCCTCGCCGAGCGCGCCGTCGAGGCCCCCGCCCAGCGCGTGGGACATCTCGTCGAGCCGCCGCGGCACCTCGCCCGGCGCGTCCGCGAGCCGCGAGGAGAGCGTCGCGTTGGCGACGGCGCCGAACAGCGCGGCGCCCACGCTCTGGCCGAGCTGCCGGTGGAAGAGGACGGAGGCCGTCGCCGTGCCCCGCTCCCGCCACGGCACGGACGACTGGACGCCGACGATCAGCGGCAACTGGAAGAGCCCCAGCGCCGCGCCCAGCGCGAGCATCAGCGCCGCCGGATGCCACGGCTCGCCGGGGAACGGCAGCAGCGGGAACGCCGCCAGCACCGCGCACGCCAGCGTCATGCCCGTCATGGCGCACCGCCGGAACCCCACGCGCCGGTACACGTGCTGGCTCAGCGCCGCCGAGACCGGCCAGCTCAGCGTCATCACGGAGAGCACGAACCCGGCCGCGACGGGGCCGAGCCCCAGCACGGACTGCGCGTAGGTCGGTACGAAGACGGTCGGCGCGACCATCAGCAGGCCGAGCGCGGCCAGGCCCAGGTTCACCGGCGCGATCGTGCGGCGGCGCCACACCCAGCCGGGGATGACGGGGTCTGCGGCACGCCGCTCGATCCACACGGTGAGCGCCACGAGCGCGGCGACCCCCGCGAACAGCAGCAGGCTCGGCGCCGAGAGCCACGGCCAGGCGACCCCGCCCTGCACCAGGGCCGTCAGGAGGAGGCCCCCGCACAGGAAGACGGACAGCGCGCCCGGCCAGTCGACGCGCACGGGCCCCCTCCGTAGGGCGCGGCCCGCCTCCGAGAAGTGCCGGGCCAGCAGCCACAGCGCGACGGCGCCGACGGGCAGGTTGAGCAGGAAGATCCAGCGCCAGTCCGCGTACCCGGCGAGGGTGCCGCCCAGCGCCGGGCCCGCCACGGCCGAGACGGCCCACACGGTGGACAGCGCGGCCTGGATGCGGGGGCGCTCCTCGAGGGGGTAGAGGTCGCCCGCGACGGTCTGGACCGTGCCCTGTATCGCGCCGCCGCCGAGCCCCTGGACGATGCGGAAGGCGACCAGGCTGGCCATGTCCCAGGCGCCCGCGCACAGTGCCGAGCCGAGGAGGAAGAGGGCGATGCCGCTCAGCAGCACGGGCTTGCGGCCGAAGGTGTCGGAGAGCTTGCCGTAGACGGGGATGGTGACCGTCAGGGCGAGGAAGTAGCCGGAGAAGAGCCAGGAGAAGTAGGAGAAGCCGCCGAGGTCGCCGACGATCTGGGGGACGGCGGTGGAGACGATGGTGCCGTCGAGCGCGGCCAGCGCCATGGCCATCATCAGCGCGGCGACGACGCGTTTGCGGCGTCGCGCCGGGGGAGCGGGGGCCGCTTCTTCGGGTTCCTCCGGAGGGGGCGAGGGCGTCTCCGGTGCGGGCGGGTGAGCCTCCGTCATGCGCCGCCTCCCCCAAGTCGTTGCCCGGGACACCTTCTCACGGGCCCGGCGCGGTGAGGAGGGCGCGATCCGGCGCGGTGCGGCATGGCGAGGGGCGGTGAAGGGCCCGTCCCGCGCGGCGGCGTGCTCCCTCCAAGCGGCTCGACGTGCTCCTGCGGCGCGGAGCCCGTGCCTCAGCGCGGCGGCGTCTCCCTCAGCGCGGTGACGTGCCCGCGAGGACGCGCGCCTCCGTCTCCTCGTACTCCCGCCGCTGCCGCTCCCGCGCACCGCGCCCGCTCAGGAACGTGCCCGCCCAGCCGAGCAGGAAGCCCACCGGGATGGTGATCAGCCCCGTGGTGGTGAGGGGGAAGACGGCGAAGTCCCGTTCGGGCAGCAGCGCCTGCGGGCTGCCGGAGAAGATCCGGGAGAAGACCAGGACCGCGGCCACGCTCAGCGTGCCGCCGATCAGCGTGCACAGCAGCCCGGCACGCGTGAAGCGGCGCCAGAAGAGGCTGAGGACCAGCGCGGGCGCGATCGCGGAGGCGCCCGTGCAGAAGGAGAGGGTGATCAGGGACTGGAGCCCCCGGTCCTGGACGAGGACGGCGAGCGCGATGGCGGGCAGCCCGACGGCGAACCCGGCCAGCCGCGCCGTCAGCATCTCCCCGCGCACGGTGGCCTTTCCGCCGCGCAGTGCCTCGGCGTACAGGTCGTGCGCCAGGGAGTTGCCGCAGGCCAGGATCATGCCCGCTACCGACGAGAGCAGGGTCAGGAAGACCGCGGTGGCCACGAGGGCGAAGACGAATGTGGAGAAGGTGGAGGTGCCCGCGACGATCGCCTGGCCGAGCTGGATGAAGGCAGTGCTGCCCTGCGGCCCGCCCGCCTCGATGATCCGGTGCCCGAGCAGCGCGGAGGCACCGGCGCCGATGACGAGGATGAGCAGCACGAAGACGGACGTGGTCGTCACCGCCCAGGACATGGCGCGGCGGATGGCGGGCGCGTCGTGGGCCGTGTTCATGCGCATGGTCACGTGCGGCAGGCAGGCGGCGCCGAGCACGACCGTCAACTGGCTGCTGACCATGTCCAGGTCGCGCAGGCTGCCCGCCTCGACCTGGAGGAGCCCCGCGCGCAGATACGCGTCGCCCGCGCCGCTCCCGTCGCGGGCCAGGGACAGCAGCTGGGACGGGTTCCAGCCGACGCGCTCCAGCACGAGGAGCGCGAGCAGCACGGCCGCGCCCATCAGCACCATGATCTTGATGATGTGGATGAGGGCCGTACCCTTCATGCCGCCGATGGACGCGTAGCCGATCATCAGGATGCCGAGGGTGACGATGGTGCCCGTGCGGACGGAGGAGCCCTCGAACCCGAGGACGAGGGTGACGAGGTGGCCGGCGCCGACGAGCTGGAAGACCATCATCGGCAGCAGCGCGACGAGGGTGACGGCGGCGGCGGTGACCCGTACCGTCCTGCTCCGGGCGCGGCGGGTGAGCGCGTCGGCCATGGTGAAGCGGCCCGCGTTGCGCAGGGGTTCGGCGAGCAGGAACATCAGCAGCAGGAGCGACAGCGCGGTGCTGAGCGCCAGCGCCATGCCGTCGAAGCCCGCGAGGGCGATGATGCCGACGGTGGACAGGACGGTGGCCGCCGAGATGTAGTCGCCCGCGATGGCCAGCCCGTTGCGCACGGGCGCGAGGGTGCGGTAGCCGGTGTAGAACTCGTCCAGGTCGTCGCGTTCCGCGCTGGTCATGATGCACAGCAGCAGGGTGACGCTGACGACCGCCGCGAAGATCGCGAACGAGAGCGACTGGGACGGCGCGTCGATGGTGTTCACGGGGCCCGCCGCTCCGCGTCGGCGACGCGCACCCGGCGCGCTGTCGGGTCGACGGTGGCGCGTGCCAGACGCTCGTAGCCGACGATCGCCAGCAGCGTGACCGGGATCTGGAGGAGGCCGAGGACGATGCCGAGGTTGAAGGACGTGCCCACGATCCTGGCCTCCAGCACGCCGGGTGCGAAGGCGGCCAGGCAGAGGAAGGCCACGTAGTAGCCGAGCGCCGTCAGGGTCATGCTGCGGCGCAGCCAGCGGTAGGCGCCGCGCAGCCTGCGCAGCTCGTCCCCGGCCCCTGGCGGCACCTCGGGCGGGGACGACGGGCAGGGCGGCGCGGGCGGATAGGCCGGGGGAGCGGGGACGTATCCAGGCGGCGTGGGGTGTCCGGGGTACGCGGGGTCCGGGTGCCCGGGATACGCGGGGTCCGGGTGCGCGGGCCGTGCGGGGTCGTACGGTTCGTACGGGTCGTGCTGCTCGTACGGAGGGAACGACATGCCGGGTCCTCCCTTGCACGGCGCCGGGCGCCCGAGGGTGAGCGCACGTTACTGGCGAGTGAGCTTCGCGTGGAAGGGGCGGGCGCGAAACTGTCACGCGGCGCACAAAAGCTACGGACAGTAGTGGTTGCCGTGTAAACGAAGCACTCGCTTTCCCTCCACGACCCGTAGGGGACGCACCCTTGGGTTTCTCGTAGACGGGTTCGTCCTGCCGCACGACGAGTCGACCATGTCCCCCTCGCTAGCCTCGTCGCCATGGCCCGCCGCACACGAAGGGTCCGCCGCACACGAAGGGTGGGGACAACCCCCGTCGGAGAGGCGGAGAAACCCCATCGCGCCGGGCCCGCCCTTCCAGGAGGCTCGGGGAGGCTCAGGGGATTCAAGGGCGCGCATCCGCCCGCGAAGGGCGCGGGGGAACCGATCGAGGGGGACTCGCAGTGACAACGGCTGTAGCGATCAGAACCGAGGGCGACGGGTTACGGACCGCCGCCGGCCCCCGCTGGAGGATGCGATGAGCGTCCTCAAGACCTCGCTGCGCAGCTTCGTCGCGCACAAGGGCCGGATGGCGCTCAGCGCCGTCGCCGTGCTGCTGTCGGTCGCCTTCGTCTGCGGGACGCTGGTGTTCACCGACACCATGAACACCACCTTCGACAAGCTCTTCGCCTCCTCCACCTCCGATGTGACCGTCCTCCCCAAGGACGCGGCCCCCGGCGACCAGGCCCCCGCCAGCGGCAGGCCCGAGACGCTGCCCGCCTCCGCCGTCGAGAAGGCGCGCGGGGCGCGGGGCGTGCGGTCGGCGCAGGGGACCGTCGCCAGCACGGGCGTCACCGTCGTCGACGCCGACAACGAGAACCTCGGCTCGACGACCGGCGCCCCCACCATCGCGAGCAGTTGGGACACCGATGACCGCCGCACCATGGACATCACCTCGGGCCACGCGCCGCGCGGCCCCACCGAGGTGATGCTCGACGCGGACACGGCGGAGAAGCACAAGCTGGGCGTCGGCGACGAGATCCGCACCCTCGCCGCCACCGGCGAGCTGACCTCCCGTATCTCCGGCATCGCCGCCTTCGAGGTCACCAACCCGGGCGCCACCATCGTCTTCTTCGACACCGCCACGGCACAGCGCGAACTGCTCGGCAAGGAGGACGCGTTCACCAGCGTCGCCGTCATGGCGGACAGCGGCGTCACGGACGAACTGCTCAAGAAGAACGTCGCGGACGCGCTGGACGAGCGGAGCTACAGCTACCAGACCAAGAAGGAGGCCGCCGACGAGGGGCGCGAGGACATCGCCGGGTTCCTCGACGTCATGAAGTACGCGCTGCTCGGCTTCGCCGGGATCGCCCTCCTGGTCGGCGTCTTCCTCATCGTCAACACCTTCTCCATGCTCGTCGCGCAGCGCACCCGCGAGATCGGCCTGATGCGCGCGATCGGCGCCAGCCGCCGCCAGGTCAACCGCTCGGTGCTCATCGAGGCGCTGCTGCTCGGCACCCTCGGCTCCGTGCTGGGCGTGGGCGCCGGCGTCGGGATCGCCGTCGGGCTCATGGAGCTGATGAGCCTGCTCGGCATCAACCTCAGCACCTCAGAGCTGACGGTCTCCTGGACGACGCCGGTCGTCGGGCTCGTGCTCGGCGTCGTCGTCACGGTGCTGGCCGCCTACCTCCCCGCGCGCCGCGCGGGCCGCATCTCCCCGATGGCCGCGCTGCGCGACGCGGGCACGCCCGCCGACGGCAGGGCCGGGCGGGTACGGGCCGTGCTCGGGCTGCTGCTCAGCGCCGGGGGCGGCGCCTGCCTGTACGCGGCGGCCCAGGCGGACGCGGCAGGACAGGGCTCCCTCTACTTGGGCGGCGGCGTGGTGCTCACGCTCGTCGGGTTCATCGTGGTCGGCCCGGTGCTGGCGGGGCTGTTCGTGCGGGTGCTGGGCGTCGTGGTGCTGCGGCCCTTCGGCCGGGTCGGGCGCCTCGCGGAGCGCAACGCGCTGCGCAACCCGCGCCGCACGGGTGCGACAGCCGCCGCCCTCATGATCGGGCTCGCGCTCGTCGCCTCGCTCTCCGTCGTCGGCTCCTCGATGGTGGCCTCGGCCTCGGACGAGCTGGACAAGTCCGTCGGCACCGACTTCATCGTCCAGGCCGAGAACGGGATACAGCCCATCCTGCCCGCCGTGACGAAGCGGGTGGAGGACGCGGGCGCGCTGGCCAACGTCACCTCGTACAAGGCCGTCGAAGCGGAGATCACCCCGCCCGGCGGCAAGAAGGAGAGGGATGTGCTCTCGGCGGCCGAGCCCTCGTACATGAAGGACCTGCACCGGGAGACGACGGCGGGCGAACTCTCCGCCGCCTACGGCAAGGACGCCATGTCCGTCGGGGAGGAGTACGCGAAGGAGCACGGCGTCGAGGTCGGCGACACCCTGACCGTCGACTTCGCCGCCGGCCGCACCGCGAAGCTGAAGGTCGCCGCGATCACCTCCGACGACAGTGCGCTCGACCAGGGCGCGATGTACGCGAACATCACCACCGTCGCCCGCTATGTCGCCCCGGACAGGATGCCGCTGGACCAGATGATGTTCGGCACGGCCAGGGAGGGCCAGGACCGGGCCGCGTACAAGGAGCTGAAGGCCGCGCTGGAGCCGTACCCGCAGTACGTGGTGCGCGACCAGGCCGACTACAAGAAGACCCTGGAGGACCAGATCGGCCAGTTGCTCAACATGGTCTACGGGCTGCTGGCGCTCGCCATCATCGTCGCTGTCCTCGGCGTCGTGAACACGCTCGCCCTCTCCGTCGTCGAACGTACCCGCGAGATCGGCCTGATGCGCGCCATCGGCCTCTCCCGGCGGCAGTTGCGGCGCATGGTGCGCCTCGAATCGGTCGTCATCGCGCTCTTCGGCGCGCTGCTCGGCCTCGGCCTCGGCATGTGCTGGGGCGCCACGGCCCAGCAGCTCCTGGCACTTGAGGGCCTGGGCGTGCTGGAGGTCCCGTGGACGACGATCGGCACGGTCTTCGTGGGCTCGGCGCTCGTGGGGCTCGTGGCCGCGCTGGTACCGGCGTTCAGGGCGGGACGGATGAACGTGCTGAACGCGATCGCCACGGAGTGACCCCCTCCGGCCGGTGCGGGGGTACGGGCCGGTACGGGGGTACGGGCCGGTACGGGGGTACGGGAGGGCAGCCGCGTCCACGGGGGTGGTGCGGCTGCCCTCCCCTGGCGCGGACCGCCCGCCACCGCGCGTGACGTCCCTGGCCAGGGCTGGCCATGGCTGGCCACGGCCCTCTGGACACGCATCCGGAACGCCGTGTTCACTCGATCGGGCAGCAGGCCACCCGCGCACCGGGGGAGTCGGCCGTCACGGAAGCAGAAGCGGAAGCGAAGCGGAAGACCGGCCGAAAGGAAGCGGAAGCGCGTGTTCACGTCCAGGCCCACCCTGCAAGGCACCCACGGCATGGCCTCCTCCACCCACTGGCTGGCCTCGGCCTGCGCCATGGCCGTACTGGAGGACGACGGCAACGCCTTCGACGCCGCCGTCGCGGCGGGCTTCGTGCTCCAGGTCGTGGAACCCCACCTCAACGGCCCGGCAGGGGAAGTCCCCCTCGTGTTCGCCGCGGCGGGCGAGGAGCCAAGGGTGCTGTGCGGCCAGGGCCCGGCGCCCGAGGGCGCGGACATCGGCCACTTCACGGGGCTCGGCCTGGACCTCGTCCCCGGCACGGGACCGTTGGCCGCCGCCGTGCCCGGCGCCTTCGACGCCTGGCTGCTGCTTCTGCGCGACTACGGCACCAAACCCCTCGCCGACGTCCTCTCCCACGCCCTCGGCTACGCCGAGCACGGCCACCCGGCCGTCGAGCGGATCGGCGCGACGGTCGCGACCGTAAGGGAACTGTTCGAGACCGAGTGGACGACCTCAGCCGACGTCTACCTCCCGCACGGACGCCCCCCTGCCCCCGGCGAACGCCTGCGCAACCCGGCCCTCGCGCAGACCTGGCGTCGCCTGCTGCGCGAGGCCGAGGCGGCGGGCCCGGACCGCGAGACGCAGATCGAAGCGGCCCGCCGCTGCTGGCGCGAGGGCTTCATAGCCGAGGCCGTCGCCGACTTCGCCGCACGCCCCGCCATGGACACCTCGGGCGAACGCCACGCGGGCGTCCTCACCGGGGACGACCTCGCCCGCTACGAGGCGACGTACGAGGAGCCCGTCCGCCACGACTGGAACGGCTGGACTGTGTGCAAGGCGGGCCCCTGGAGCCAGGGCCCCGCCTTCCTCCAGCAACTCGCCCTCCTCCCCGACGGGCTCGGCCCGGAGACGTACGGGACGCCCGAGTACGTGCACACCCTCGTCGAGGGCGCGAAGCTGGCCATGGCCGACAGGGAAGCCTGGTACGGGGACGCGCCAGGCGCCGACGTACCGCTCAAGACGCTGCTGTCCGCGCCGTACAACGCGGAACGGCGCGCGCTCGTCGGCCCGGACGCGTCCTGGGAACTGCGGCCCGGCAGCCCCGACGGGCGCGCGCCGCGGCTGGCCGCCTATGTGCGCGCGCAGCAGGACGGGTGGTCGCCCGAGGCGCTGGCCGGGGCCGAGCCGCTGCCGGGCGCGGGCGAGCCGACCGTCGCGAAGGACGGCGCCACCCGGGGCGACACCTGCCACCTCGACGTGGTGGACAGGTGGGGCAACCTCGTCGCCGCGACCCCCAGCGGCGGCTGGCTCCAGGCCAACCCCGTGATCCCCGCGCTCGGCTTCCCCCTGGGCACCCGCCTCCAGATGACGTGGCTGGAGCCGGGCCTCCCCAACTCCCTCGCCCCGGGCCGCCGCCCCCGCACCACCCTCACGCCCTCCCTCGCGCTGCGCGACGGCGAGCCGGTGATGGCGTTCGGCACCCCCGGCGGGGACCAGCAGGACCAGTGGAGCCTGCACTTCTTCCTCGCGGTGGCGCTGCGCGGGCGGGTACGGGGCGGGCTGGACCTCCAGGGCGCGATCGACGCGCCCAACTGGCACACCGAGGCGTTCCCCGGCTCCTTCTACCCCCGGCTGCACGTACCGGGCAGCGTGACCGTCGAGTCCCGGATCGGCGCGGAGACCATCGCGTCCCTGCGCCGGAGGGGGCACGACGTGACGGTCGGCGACCCCTGGTCGGAGGGCCGCCTCTGCGCCGTCGCCCGCGACCCCGAGACGGGCTTCCTCTCCGCCGCGGCCAACCCCCGGGGCGCCCAGGGCTACGCGGCGGGCCGCTGACCTCTCCTCGGAGGGCCGGTGCGGGCGGAGCCACTACGTCGCCGTGAAGAAACCGGCGAGCGCGCGGGCGATACGGGCGGGCGCGTTCTCCGTCGGAATGTGGTCCGCGCCCGGGACGCGGACGAGTGTGGTGTGCGGGATCTCCGAGGCGAACCGCTCGGCGTACTCGACCTTCTCGAAGCCGTCGTCCTCGCCCCAGACCAGCAGCTTGGGTGTGGTGGACCGCCGCAGCGCCGGTACGAGATCGAGGGTGTAGTGGCTGTCGGCCGCCGCGGCCATGGCCGTCCAGGAGCGCCGGACCCGCGACGACGTCCACGGGTCCAGATAGTCCGCGATCCGCCGCTCGGTGGCGGCATCGCCCTGTGCCTGCATCCGGCGCGCACCGACCACGGCGCGGCGTACGCGGCGCAGATCGCCCGGAACATGGTTCTGCCGCCGCACCGGGAGGGCGGCTGGCGCCAGTACGCGGAACAGCCCGCACCTGCCAGGGCCGACGAGTCCCTGGCGCCGCTGCTGGAGTGGGCCGCCTCCCGGCTGCACACCCGGCTGACCCTCGACGACCTCGCCGAACGCGCCGGACTGTCCAGCCGCACCCTCGCCCGGCGGTTCACCGAACAGCTCGGCATCAGTCCCGGACAGTGGCTGCTCGGGCAGCGCCTCGATGCGGCCCGCATCCTGCTGGAGCGGACCGACCTGCCGGTCGAGACCATCGCCACCCGCGTCGGCCTCGCCTCAGCGGTCGACCTCCGCCGCCGCTTCCACTCCCACCTGGGCACCACCCCGGGCGCCTACCGCCGCACCTTCACCACCCCCTGACGCCCCCCCCGAGCACTCTCCGCGGGGCGCGGGGCCACCCCATGAAGCGGCGCCGAGCCACCCCGCCTGGCGCCGTCCAGCGGCGCAACCGGGCCCCCGAACCCTCTTGTCCGCCGCGACGGCGAGCCGCCCGCCGGCGCATTCCGGCGGTGCCGAGTCACCTTGAGCGGTGGGGGTGAGCGGCACCTTTGCTCGGGGCCGCATCCTCTTGTCCGCCGCGACGGCGAGCCGTCCGACGGCGCATTCCGGCGGTGCCGAGTCACCTTGAGCGGCGGGGGTGAGCGGCACCTTTGCTCGGGGCCGCATCCTCTTGTCCGCCGCGACGGCGAGCCGCCCGACTGCGCATCCCAGCAGTGCCGAGTCACCCTGAGCGGCGGGGGAGAGGCCGGGCCATGTCGGGGCACGGAGCCAGTGACCTCGCGCCCCCGGACCACACACGGCGCCCCGCGAGGCCCCGCACCACGCAGGGGTACGGGGCCGGTGACGTCGCGCCCGCCCACACCACACACCGCACCGCGGCCCTTCGCAGCGTCGTACGCTGGAGGCCCCGGCCGCGCCCCGCGTGTCCGGGCCTCCGCGCTGTCCAGCCCCGGGTAGCCCACCGCCACCCCCAGCCCACCCACGGGACGGAACGCCCTTCATGAGTCTCAACGGACTGCTCGACGCCGTCGTGCGGGACCCCGCGCTCGACGAGGCCGTCAAGGCCGCCGCCGACGGCAACCGGCACCACGTCGATCTCGTCGGCCCCCCGGCCGCGCGCCCCTTCGCCGTCGCCGCGCTCGCCCGCTCCGCGCAGCGCCCCGTACTGGCCGTGACCGCGACGGGCCGCGAGGCGGAGGACCTGGCGGCGGCCCTGCGCTCGCTGCTGCCGCCGGACGGCGTCGTCGAGTTCCCGTCCTGGGAGACCCTGCCCCACGAGCGGCTCTCGCCCCGCTCCGACACCGTCGGCCGCCGCCTCGCCGTGCTGCGCCGCCTGGCGCACCCGGACCCTGCCGACCCGGCGACGGGTCCCGTCAGCGTCGTCGTCGCACCCGTGCGTTCCGTGCTCCAGCCGCAGGTCAAGGGCCTGGGTGACCTGGAGCCCGTCGCGCTGCGCCAGGGCCAGAACATCGACCTGGAGGAGGTCGTCGACGGGCTGGCGGCGGCCGCCTACGCGCGCGTCGAGCTGGTGGAGAAGCGTGGCGAGTTCGCCGTGCGCGGCGGCATCCTGGACGTGTTCCCGCCCACCGAGGAGCACCCGCTGCGGGTGGAGTTCTGGGGCGACGACGTCGAGGAGATCCGTTACTTCAAGGTCGCCGACCAGCGCTCGCTGGAGGTCGCCGAGCACGGCCTGTGGGCGCCGCCGTGCCGTGAGCTGCTGCTGACAGAGGACGTGCGCGAGCGGGCAGCGGCCCTCGCGCAGGAGCACCCCGAGCTGGACGAACTCCTCTCCAAGATCGCCGAGGGGATCGCCGTCGAGGGCATGGAGTCGCTGGCTCCGGTCCTCGTCGACGAGATGGAGCTGCTGCTCGACGTGCTGCCCCAGGGCAGCATGGCCATGGTGTGCGACCCGGAGCGGGTCCGTACCCGCGCCGCCGACCTGGTGGCCACCTCGCAGGAGTTCCTCCAGGCGTCCTGGGCCGCCACGGCGGGCGGCGGCGCGGCCCCCATCGACGTGGACGCGGCCTCCCTGTGGGGCATCGCGGACGTGCGCGAGCGGGCCCGTGAGCTGGGCATGATGTGGTGGTCGGTGAGCCCGTTCGCGGCCACGGACGACGCGGACCCGGAGCTGGACACCCTCACCCTGGGCATGCACGCGCCCGAGACGTACCGGGGCGACACGGCTCGCGCGCTCGCCGACACCAAGGGCTGGCTCTCCGAGGGCTGGCGGTGCGTGTACGTCACGGAGGCGCACGGTCCGGCGGCCCGTACCGTCGAGGTGCTGGGCGGCGAGAACATCGCGGCCCGGCTCGACTCCGAGCTGGAGACGATCACCCCGTCGGTCGTGCATGTGGCCTGCGGCTCCCTCGACAACGGCTTCGTCGATCCGGGGCTCAAGCTGGCCGTGCTGACGGAGACCGATCTGTCGGGCCAGAAGGCGGCGGGCAAGGACGCGGCCCGCATGCCCGCGAGGCGCCGCAAGCAGATCGACCCGCTCACGCTTCAGCCGGGCGACTACATCGTCCACGAGCAGCACGGCGTCGGCCGCTACATCGAGATGGTGCAGCGCACGGTGCAGGGCGCGACCCGCGAGTATCTGCTTGTCGAGTACGCCCCGGCCAAGCGCGGCCAGCCCGGCGACCGCCTCTACATCCCCACCGACCAGCTGGAGCAGATCACCAAGTACGTGGGCGGCGAGGCCCCGTCGCTGCACCGGCTCGGCGGCGCCGACTGGACGAAGACCAAGGCGCGCGCGAAGAAGGCGGTCAAGGAGATCGCCGCCGACCTGATCAAGCTGTACTCCGCGCGGATGGCGGCCCCCGGCCACGCCTTCGGCCCCGACACGCCCTGGCAGCGGGAGCTGGAGGACGCCTTCCCGTACGCCGAGACCCCGGACCAGCTCACCACCATCGGCGAGGTCAAGGAGGACATGGAGAAGTCGGTCCCGATGGACCGGCTGATCTGCGGCGACGTCGGCTACGGCAAGACGGAGATCGCCGTGCGGGCCGCGTTCAAGGCGGTGCAGGACGGCAAGCAGGTCGCGGTCCTGGTCCCGACGACGCTGCTCGTGCAGCAGCACTTCAGCACCTTCACCGAGCGCTACGGCCAGTTCCCCGTCAACGTCCGCGCCCTGTCCCGCTTCCAGACCGACACCGAGGCGCGGGCGACGCTCGACGGGCTGCGCGACGGCACCGTCGATCTCGTCATCGGCACGCACCGGCTCTTCTCCTCGGAGACCAAGTTCAAGGACCTGGGCCTGGTCATCGTCGACGAGGAGCAGCGCTTCGGCGTCGAGCACAAGGAGCAGCTCAAGAAGCTCCGCGCCAACGTGGACGTCCTCACCATGTCCGCGACGCCCATCCCGCGCACCCTGGAGATGGCGGTGACGGGCATCCGCGAGATGTCGACGATCACCACCCCGCCGGAGGAGCGGCACCCGGTGCTGACCTTCGTCGGCCCGTACGAGGAGCGGCAGATCGGCGCGGCGGTGCGGCGCGAGCTGCTGCGCGAGGGCCAGGTCTTCTACATCCACAACCGCGTCGAGTCCATCGACCGCGCGGCGGCGCGGCTGCGGGCCGCAGTGCCGGAGGCCAGGATCGCCACGGCGCACGGGCAGATGTCGGAGCAGGCGCTGGAACAGGTGGTGGTCGACTTCTGGGAGAAGAAGTTCGACGTGCTGGTCTCCACGACGATCGTCGAGAACGGCATCGACATCTCCAACGCCAACACCCTGATCGTGGAGCGCGGCGACAACTTCGGCCTCTCGCAGTTGCACCAGTTGCGCGGGCGCGTCGGCCGTGGCCGGGACCGGGGCTACGCGTACTTCCTGTACCCGCCCGAGAAGCCGCTGACGGAGACCGCGCACGAGCGGCTGGCGACCATCGCGCAGCACACGGAGATGGGCGCGGGCATGTACGTCGCGATGAAGGACCTGGAGATCCGCGGCGCTGGCAACCTGCTGGGCGGCGAGCAGTCGGGTCACATCGCGGGCGTGGGCTTCGACCTCTACGTACGGATGGTCGGCGAGGCCGTCGCCGACTACCGCGCGGCGCTCGACCCGGACAGCGCGGAGGAGGAGGCCCCGCTGGAGGTCAAGATCGAACTGCCCGTCGACGCGCACGTCCCGCACGACTACGCGCCCGGCGAGCAGTTGCGGCTCCAGGCGTACCGGGCCATCGCCTCCGCGAACTCGGAGGCGGACATCGCAGCGGTCCGCGAGGAACTCACCGACCGCTACGGTCCGCTGCCGGAACCGGTCGAGAACCTTCTCCTGGTCGCGGGCCTGCGCATGCTGGCCCGCGCCTGCGGCGTCACGGACATCACCCTCCAGGGCAACAACGTCCGCTTCAGCCCCGTGGAACTCCGCGAGTCCCAGGAACTCCGCCTGAAGCGGCTCTATCCCCGCTCGGTCATCAAGTCCGCCGCCCACCAGGTGCTGGTTCCCCGGCCCAAGTCGGGGGGCGGGATTGGCGGCAAGCCGGTGGTGGGGCGCGAACTGCTGGCGTGGGTGGGCGAGTTCCTGACGACGGTCGTCGGCTCGTAGCCGATCCGCGCCGGGTTCGGGGTTCGCCGGGGCCGGTGCGTGGGGCGGGCCGGGTTTGCGGGCCGGGCTCAGTCCCGGCTCGCCCCTTCGGGCCACAGGACGTGGACGGGTACGCCGGTCCGACGCGCGTACGCCACCACGTCGGCGGTGCCGCCGTACCCCCGCGCGGGCTGCCCGTCCCACACGGCGACGAGCCGCTCGACGAGCCCGACCAGGAGTTCGCTGCCCGCCATATGGGCCCGCGCGTCCGACGCGTCGAGCCCGGTGCGGTGCGTCTCGACTGCGCGGCTCAGCAGGTCGTCGTACGTGGCGTGATGCCAGGCGGGCAGCCCGTCCCGGTACGCCCGTGCGGGGACGACGGCCTCGATCCGCCCACCACGATCGAGCACGGCCCGCGCGAACCACGCGTCGGGCCCGTCGGCGAGACACGACACCCCGACGAGCGCGTCGGCCCCGTACCGCCCCACCTCGTCAGCGAGGGCCGCGCGGACCGCCCGTTCGACCGTGGCGGGGAGACCCCGGTGCCCGGTGATGCCGAGGCGCATGTCAGCTCCTTTTCCAGCAGCCGCACGCCGTCTACAGATAGACGGCGTGCAGCCGCTCATCGAAGTCCCGCACGACCTTGGGCGGGTTGGTAACAGGGAAATTGCGGCGCATGGCGCGGGCCTTCTCCAGGATGCGTCCCGAGCGGAAGCGCAGCCCTGTCTCGACGGCACGGCTGGCCAGCGCGAAGGCGCCGTCCAGGCGCCCGGCCGCCATGTGGGCCATGGCCACGTCGAGCGTCCGCAGGGCACGCTGCTTCTCGTGGCCTGATGACAGGGCCTTTGTCGCGGCCTGCCCGTCGAGAACCCAGCCGGGTATGCCCAGCAGTGCACCGCAGGAGAGACGACAGGCATCGACCTTCCCGCTGTCGAAGGGGAACACCCATGGCCATGGCGGAGGCTGCTCCGCCGAGAGCCGATCCGCATGGCGCGAGGCTTCAACGAGGGCCGCATCGGCGCTCTGACGATCCCTTGCCGCCGCGTGGGCCAACGCCTCGACCGTCGCCAGCCAGGCGGCGACGACCGTCGGCTGTCGCTCCCCCAGCCGTCGACGCGCGAAGCCCACGAGACCGAGACCCTGTGCGGGGTTCCCCGTGCTCGCCTCGAACTGACCCAGGCTCCCCAACTGGTATGCCTCCAGCAGCGTGTTGCCCGACCGCCGAGCTGCGTTGACGGCTGAGCCGTACCACGTGCGGGCAGACCCGTTGTCGCCCATGTCCCAGGCCAGCCAGCCGGCGAAGCTGGCTGCCTCACTGCCTGCGGCGGCGAGGAGGGTGCGGTGCTCCTGATCCTCGGCCTCTCCGGCGAGCGTCTGGGTGAGGCGCAGGTGCGCGAGCACGGGTTCCGTCAGTTGTCGTGATGGAGTTGAACCGTCCAAGCGGCGGAAGGCCGTCGTAGCCAGCTTCAGAGCGGAAGCGTGGTCGCTTTCCATGGCGGATGCCCGGGCAGCGGGAAACGCCCCGATCGCCGGGGAGGCGGCCACCGCGGCTGCGCCGGTGAGGAAGTTACGCCGTTCCACGTCGGTCCCATCCAGTTGTGCGGCAAGCGCCGCTGCGTGATCGGCGAGGCCGACCAGCGCTGGAGGGATCTGCAAATACGCTGCGGCCTTGGCCAGTTGTGTCATGTCGTACGAGGCGTCGCCGTGGCCTTCGAGCCGGGACACCGCCGATTGGCTGATCCCGCATGCCTCGCCGAGCTGTCCCTGCGAGACGCCTGCGGCGTTGCGGGCGAGCCGGACGACCCTGCCGTAGTCCCCGGCCCCCGAAGCGTTCCGGATCGCCTGTGCTGACCAGTTCATCGACGCCCCCTGGCAACCCTTGGTACATGGACCAGGACCGGCCCGCTCAACGGCTATGCGCTCACCGCATACCCAAATGCGGAGCACGGGTCGCCGCTGGTACCCACAGCATGCCTCGCGGTCTGGTTGTTCCACCACTCACCGCTGAGAAGGGGTAACGCCATGTCACCCTCCCCTGGTCCGGCCGCAGCAAGGGACACGTCAGTGTCTGTGTCCGTGTCCACGTCCGCGACACGCATGACGCTGCGCGTCTACCGCGTCAGACCGGACGGCACGCGGGTGGGCGCTGGGCCACGACGGGTCGTGCGGTCAGGCGGGGGCGAACCCCCGCAGATCTCGATGGTGTTCCCGCCGTGTGCGTGTGCCCGTTGCCGTGCGGGTGAGGGCGGTGGCGACCGGTGATGGAGAGGCTGTGCTGTGAGTGCGGGGAGTGGAGTGCGGATGCGGTGCTGGTCCAGGTCATCGAGTCGGGGTCGGGCCCGGGCGGGATGCTCTACGCGTGCCGTGTGCCGTGCGCGGTGATCTGCGCAGGGCGCCACTGCGCCCCGCACTGGCTGCGGGCGGAGCACCTCGAGGACTCCGGCGGCCCGGCGGGGGAGGCGACACCATGAGGGGGCGGGCCGACGTCGTGCTCTACTGGCTCGCCGTAGCCGCCCCGCTGGGCGCTCTCTGGTACGCCACCACGCCGGGCCGATGAGGCGCGGGGGTGCTGCGAGCCCGCCTTCACACTCGGCCCGCAGCACCACCCCTCCCGCCTGCGCGGGGACCACATGGGGTCGGGGAAGACCGCGCTGATCGCGAACGGACCACCCCCGCCTGCGCGGGGACCACGGACCCGGACCGTGGGAAGCGTTGTGGGAGACGGGACCACCCCCGCCTGCGCGGGGACCACTCCAGCTCAGCGATAGGACCCTTGCTCTGCTCCGGACCACCCCCGCCTGCGCGGGGACCACGGGCGCCGCTCCAGGAGTTCGGTGCACTCGGCGGGACCACCCCCGCCTGCGCGGGGACCACACCGATGTTCACGCGCTCGCCGCCCCGATCCCCGGACCACCCCCGCCTGCGCGGGGACCACTCGCGCAGATGAAGCCGAAGTACACCTACACACGGACCACCCCCGCCTGCGCGGGGACCACAAGGGGCGTCCGAAGGTCCGCCCCACAAGCTGGGGACCACCCCCGCCTGCGCGGGGACCACCCTTCCTGACCTGCGCTCCCTCAAGCGCTCTGCCGAGTCGTGACCTCCAGAGCCTTCTTGCGGACCATGTCTGACCTCAGGTCCTCCCCGTCAGTGCGAATGACAGTTCCCGAGGGGCCAGAGTACGGAAATCCGTCTGCTGCCGTCGGTCGATGACGCCCCGCACCGACACACACCGCAGAAGCCGAGGCCGACGTGGGGGAACTGGTCGCGCGGATCGGCGTGCTGGCCGGTGAAGGGGTGAGCCGTCCGGGAGGGGGAGCCGGTGAGGAAAGGTGCCGCACGGTGCTGAAAGGCAGCCCAACAGGCTCCGAGCACGCGCCGGTTCCGCACCGCCGTGACCCGCCCGCGCACCCTCCCGTTACCTCCACCAGATCCCTACCGTGAAACCGGACAACACCGGCAACGGTGAGCAGAAGGAGGCGGCCGGGGGCAAACACAGCGGCAAACAGGACCCCGCTGAAAAGGACGGCACAAGCCGGAACGGCCCATCCCGCCACCCCACCCCAAACGGCCGGAGAAGAAGTGACCCCCCTGGCCGGCACTCTCCAGGCGTCAGGGGAAATCGACCCCGCCTGGCACGACAGCTTCGCCGCCATCGACCGAGCCGCATTCCTGCCCGACCGCATCTGGCTCCCCGACGCCGACGGCCACTACCGGCCCATCGACCGGGCCCAGCACCCCGACACCTGGCACACCGCCGCCCAAGCAGACGGACCCGTCGTCACCCACCTCGACACCAGCGCCGGAACACAGATCCCCACCAGCTCCGCCAGCAAGCCCACTGTCGTCGCCCGCATGCTCGCCGCCCTCGACCCCCAGCCCGGCGGCCACCGGATCCTCGAAGCGGGCACCGGTACCGGCTACAACACCGCACTCCTCGCCCACCGCTGCGGTGACCGCCAAGTGGTCAGCGTCGAATACGACCCCCGTCTCGCCGACACCGCCCGCCACGCCCTCCAGACCGCCGGACACAGCCCGCTGATCATCACCGGCGACGCCGCCGACGGCCACCCCGACCGCGCCCCCTACGACCGGATCATCGTCACCTACGCACTCCCCGCCATCCCGCCCCCACTGCTCCAGCAGCTCGCACCCGACGGCATCCTCGTCACCCCCTACGGCACCGGCCTCCACAACGGAGTCCTGCTCCGCCTCACCGCCACCGGCCACGGCACCGTGTCAGGCCCCGTCATCGACGACACCGCCTTCATGTGGGACCGCATCACCCCCATCCAGCGGGACGTCATGGCCATCGTCGACACCCACCCCGGCGGCACCACCACCTCCCGCACGCACCTTGACCCCCGCGCCGTCCTCGGCGACCCCGACGCCGCCTTCAATGCAGGCATCCACCACCCCGGCATCCGCTACAACGTCGGCCGCCCCGACGACGACTCCGGCGAATTCACCCTGTGGCTCGCCCACCCCGCCACCAACTCCTGGGCAGCCGTCGACTACGAGCCCGGCACCACCGAATTCGACGTCGAGCAACACGGCCCCCGCCACCCCACACAGCCGGCACTTCTGGCTCGCCATGTCACCTGCTGCGGCACTGGGTGCGGCACTGGGTGCGGGGCCGTGCCCCTCGCGCAGGGCTTCGATCCCGTGGAGGCACCTTTTCCTCCATGTGGGTGGGAGAACTCCGACTGCCAGGGTTGACGAAAATCTACTGTGGCTGAGGTAGACATTGGCGCATGTCGGGGCTAGTGTTTTCCCCGTAGCCAAGAAGTCCAAGAGGACACGGCAGAGACGAACTGCCGTGTGAGCAGTACCAGCAGGATGCGGAACGGCAGTGGAGTGGCGGGGCCGGAAATGGTGGGTCCCCTCGCTGGCTGCCGGGCCGGGCGGCCCCAGGGGCCGCAGCGTGCAGTACCAGCAGTACCCGCAGAATCCAGCAGTACGACCGAGTAACGCGAATGAAGTAAAGGAGCAGACGCCATCAGGATCGCCCGGGCGAGGCAGAGCACCGCTCGGGTACCGCAGGCCCCGGATTGGAAGGTGGTCCCCGGTCACGCAGCCGCGATCCCCGCGCCTCCGCCCTCCCAGGCGGACCAGCGGAATACGAAGGCCGGTGCAGTAAGCCGGTAGATGGTGTTGAAAGCTCGGGGCCCGGGTGCCAGTACGGCACCCGGGCCCCTCGACGTGCCCGCGAAAGAAGAGGTCTATGCCCCCTCGCAGTTCCCGTAGTACCCGCAGTACCCGACGTACCCGCCCCGTCGATCTCCTCAACGACGAGGACTACCCCGCCTACACCATGGGCCGGGCCGCCGAAATGCTCGGCGCCACCCCCGCCTTCCTCCGCGCCCTCGGCGAACACCGCCTGATCACACCCCTGCGCTCCGAAGGCGGCCACCGTCGCTACTCCCGCTACCAGCTGCGCATCGCAGCGCGCGCCCGTGAACTCGTCGACGCCGGGACGCCTGTCGAAGCCGCCTGCCGCATCGTCATCCTCGAGGACCAGCTAGAGGAGGCGCAGCGCCTCAACGAGCAACTTCGCACCGGCGACGCTGCTTCCTGACCGGCCCCGTGCCGGCGGGCGGCGGTCAGATCTGGTTGAGGCCGCCGTCGACGAAGAGTTCGGTACCGGTCACGAAGCTGCTTTGGTCGCCGGCGAGGAAGAGCGCCGCGGCGGCTGCCTCGTCCGGGTGGCCCATGCGGCCCAGGGGAACCTGGCTCGCGAAGTGCTCCCACAGCTTGGCCGCCTCATCGGCGTTGGGGGCGAGGCCGGCGTTGCCGGGTGTGGCGATGGGTCCGGGGACGAGGGTGTTGACGCGGATCTTGCGGTGCTTCAGCTCATTGGCCCAGGTCCGGGAAAAGGAGCGGATGGCCGCCTTGGACGCGGCATAGACGCCGAACGCCTCGCCACCGGAACCCGCCGAGGTGGAGCCGGTGAGGATCACCGAGGCTCCGTCGTTCAGCAGGGGAAGCGCCTTTTGGACGGTGAAGAGGGTGCCCCTCACGTTGGTGCCGAAGGTGGCGTCGAAGTGCTCTTCGGTGACCTGCTCCAGGGTGGAGAATTCGCCACCGCCGGCGTTGGCGAAGAGCACGTCCACGCGTCGCCCCTGGTCGGCGACGGCGGCGTAGAGCCGGTCGATATCGGCGAGGTCGGACACGTCGCCCCGGACGCCGGTGGCGTTCGGACCGATCTCGGAAAGCGCGGTGTCAAGGGCCTCCTGCCGCCGCCCGGTGATGAACACATGCGCGCCCTCGGTGGCGAATCGCTTGGCGCTGGCCAATCCGATTCCGCTGTTGCCGCCGGTGACGACGGCGGTCTTTCCGTCAAGTTGCCCCATGGCAGATCAATGCTCCAGTTCTGAGGGGTCGGGGCCGGCCAGGACATCCGTGAGTACGTCGGCCAGCGTGATGTGCTGCAACTCGGTGCGAACGGCTTCCTCGACGCGTGCGTACGCGTGACGCATCACGGGCCGGATGCCGGAGCCGATCGGGCAGTCGAGATTGGGTTCGGAGCGGTGCACGGCGAACAGCGGCGCTGGCTCGATCGCCTCGTACACGTCCCGCAGGGTCATGTCCTCCAGTGGCCTGGCGAGTACCCATCCCGCCTCGGCGCCTCGCCGGGAGTGGACGAGCCCGGCATCGCGCATCCGGCCGAGCAGCCGCCGGATCACGACGGGGTTGGTGTTGACGCTCCCCGCGATCCTCTCGGACGTCGCGACTCCCTCTTCGTGTCGACGGTGCAGCTCGATCCACGTCAGGGCGTGCGCTGCCACGGTGAGCTGGCTGTTGCCCGCCACGTGACCACCTCCTTCGACGTAACCGTAATTGTTACATCGGATGCCGTCAAAGGCCCGACGGACCGAATCGAGCTGGTGGGCCGGTGAGCGGTCGCCGGGCCCTTTACGAAGCGCGACGCCTTACGGCGCGTACACGTACGGCGTCGTCGTGGTCAGAGGGGTGAAGCCGAGGCGTTGGAGGATGGGGCGGCTCGTGGGGAGGGCGTCCGTTTGGAGGTAGGAGTAGCCGTGGGCGGCCGCGCGGCGGGCGCGGTGGGCGACCAGGGCGCGGTAGATGCCGTGCCCCCGCCACTCGGGCACCGTGCCGCCACCCCACAGGCTCGCGAAGTCCGTACCCTCGTGCAGCTCCAGGCGTGCCGCGCTCACGGGACGCCCGTCGGCGGTGGACACGGCGACGGTCATGCCGACGGCCTCCGGTTCGTCGGCCAACTGTGCGCGCAACTGCTGCCGCAGCCGGTCCGCGCTCGTGCCGAACGCCGCCTCGTGGACGTCGGCCACAAGGCCGATGCCGGACTCGTCCGTCACCTCTCGCAGTTCGATCCCGTCCGGCGGCTCCGCGACGGCGGCCGGGCCCTCGGCGGGCGCCACCATCAGCGTCTCCTCGGGCTCGGCCGCGAATCCGGCGGCTCGCAGCCGTACGGGGAGGTCGACGGGGGTGTCGTGCCCGTACAGCTTCCACTCGAACTCGCGGCCCCGCGCCGTGAACCAGCGCACCTGTTCCGCGATGGCCGCGTCCGCCGTCGTCTCGTCGAGCGCCGACCACACGACGCCGCACCAGCCGCCGTTCTCCCCGTCCTCGCGCCGCACCCGGCCTCCGGGGCCGTGGGCGCGGCGCATCTGGTCGTCGAACAGGGCGAGTACGGCGGCAGGGTCCATCCGCGCATTCCAGCACCGGTCGTCGGGGGCACCAACCGGTTTTCCCTCCCCAGGCCGTTCCACGGGCACACGGGCAGCACCGGGCCGGTCGCCGTACCGGCGGCACGGTTTCGTCGGCCCGGGTTAGCGTGGTCGCCCAGCCCTCCGCGCACCGCCCAGCCCTCCGCCCACCACCTCCGACGGGATACCGCTCGTGCCACGTCACCCCATAGCCGCCCCCCTCGTCGCCGCGGCCCTGCTCCTCGCGGGCACGGCATGCGACGCCGTCGACGTGGACACGGACAAGGGCGAGAGCCAAGGCCAGGACCAGAGCCAGGACCAGGGCCAGGGCGGCGACGGGCGTGCCGTCAGCCCGCTCGACAACCCCGACGGCACCGAGCCGGGCCTCGCCCCCCTCACCTCCGACGCCGACAAGGCCGAGGCCCGCGACCTCATCGGCAAGGTGGAGACGAAGGGCCGCGGCCCCAAGACCGGTTACGAGCGGGACGAGTTCGGCTACGCGTGGAAGGACACCGTCGACGGCATACCGCTCGGCCGCAACGGCTGCGACACCCGCAACGACCTGCTCAAGCGCGACGGCGACGACATCCGCTTCCGCTCCGGCTCCGACTGCGTCGTCATCTCGCTGACCCTCGCCGACCCGTACACCGGCAAGTCCCTGGAGTGGCGGAAGCAGAACGCCACATCGGTGCAGATCGACCACGTCGTGCCGCTCTCGTACGGCTGGCAGCTCGGCGCCGCGCGCTGGAACGAGAGCAAGCGCGAGCAGCTCGCCAACGACCCGCTCAACCTCCTCCCCGTCGACGGCCCGGCCAACTCCGCCAAGCGCGACGCGGGCCCGGCCTCCTGGCTGCCCCCGTACAAGGGCATCCGCTGCGCGTACGTGACGCGCTTCGCGCAGGTCGCCGTCAAGTACGAGATGCCGGTGACCAGCGCGGACAAGCGGATGATGCTGACGCAGTGCGGCGGCTGAGGCGGGACTGAGCCGGGTCCGAGCGGGCGGCCGAACGCGTCGCTCCGGGCGGGGCCGTCCCTTCCGGAGGGGCGGCGGCGCCACGCGTCGCGGCGCGGGTCGTTGGTCGAATCAGGGCCAATCAGTGTCGAATCAGTGGTCACGGCCACATCGACTGCCTAACATCGATCACCGCCAGGTCATGCACCGTCGCACGACGCTCGCCGCCGCCAGGAGGCCACATGCACAGCCACCGCAGAAGGTCCGCGCTCACCGTCTCCGCCGCCGCAGCGATCGTCGTCGCGGTCCCCTTGCTCAGCGCGTGCGGCAACGACGCGCACCCGGGCGCGGCGGCGGTCGTGAAGGGCGACCGGATCAGTGTGGCGGAGCTTCAGTCGCGGGTCGGTGCCGTACGGGACGCGCAGCGTGCCGCGCCCCAGAGCGAGCAGATGATCAAGAGCAGCGGTCAGCTCACCCGCGCCACCCTGGACGGGATGATCCGCGATCTGATCGTCAGCAAGGCGGCCGAGGAGTCCTCGGTCTCCGTCAGCCGACGCGAGGTCCAGGAGATGCGGGGCGCGCTGGCCCAGCAGGCGGGCGGCGAGAAGCAGATGAAGGCGATGCTGCTCCAGCAGCAGGCCATCGCGCCCGGCGAGATCAACGACCGCATCCGCATGCAGCTCGCCGTCGAGAAGATCGCCAAGGCGGAGGGGATCGATCCGCAGTCCCCGCAGGGCAGCGCGCAGCTGAACGAACGCTTCGCCAAGACCTCCAAGACGATGGACGTCGACGTCAACCCGCGCTTCGGCAAGTGGGACACGAAGAAGGCCACGCTCGCCAACGCCGAGGACCCCTGGCTGCGCGACCTCTCGGGCAAGCAGGCGGAGCAGGCGCAGCAGCAGATGTGACGCGGCGGCGCCGGGCCGGGCCGGACCCGGCCCGGCCGCCCGGCCGCCCGGTCTCCGGCCCCGCGCGGAAATCGGGGAGAGCGCGCGTCGGGCCGTGGGTTACGTTCGAGGAGTGAACGAATCCAGCTCCGGGACCGGCCCCGGCACCGGCCGCGTCATCCTGCTCACCACCACTCACCGCGTCGCGCCCGGCCTGCTCTCCTGGCCCGCCTGGCAGGCGCTGCGCACCGCCGACCGTGTCCTGTGCGCCGACCCCGCGCATCCGCAGCTCCCCTACGTGCGCGAGGCGGGCGTCCAGGTCGAGACGGGCGAGCTGCCCTCGGCGCGTGAGCTGGTGGACGAGTGCGCGGCGGCCGGGGGCGCGGGGGACGACGGGGGCGACGGGGGCGCGTACACCGTCGTCGTCATCGCGACGGCCGAGGGCGAGCCACGGCTGACGGACGGGCTGGCGCGGCTCGCCGGTTCCGGGCGCGAGACGATGCCCGACCTGGAGCTGCTGCCCGGCTCCTACGACCTGCCGGGCGCCCGGCTCCTCGACCTCGTCCAGGTCATGGACCGCATCCGCGCGGAGTGCCCGTGGAGCGGGGCCCGTACGCACCAGGAGCTGGCGAAGTACGGCATCGAGGAGATCTTCGAACTCGTCGAGGCCATCGAGGAGGGGGACAGGGGCGCGCTCTGCGAGGAGCTGGGGGACGTGCTGCTCCAGGTCGTCTTCCACGCGCGCATCGCGCAGGAGGACCCGGACGAGCCGTTCGCCATCGACGACGTGGCCGGGGGCATCGTCGAGAAGCTGATCCGCCGTCACCCGCACGTCTTCGGCGAGGAGGCTGCCGAGACCGCCGAGGACGTACGGGAGCACTGGCTGCGCACGAAGGCCGCCGAGAAGCAGCGGGACTCGGTGACGGAGGGGGTGCCCGTCGGGCAGCCCGCGCTGGCGCTCGCCGCGAAGCTGGCGGGACGGGCCCGTACGGCCGGTCTCGATGTGCCGCTCCCGAGGGACGGGGACGA
Organism: Streptomyces sp. NPDC054796; assembly: GCF_053611545.1. Lineage (NCBI taxonomy): Bacteria > Bacillati > Actinomycetota > Actinomycetes > Kitasatosporales > Streptomycetaceae > Streptomyces > Streptomyces sp. NPDC054796. The sequence continues at coordinate 160,127 of NZ_JBSHAO010000013.1, forward strand.
GGGCGAGGACGTGGGCGCGGGTGCGGGGGAGGGCGCCGGGATCGGGTACGAGCTGCTGGCCCTGGCCGTCCGCGCCCAGGCCCAGGGCACGGACCCGGAGGCGGCGCTGCGTGCCGCTGCCCGCGCCTACCGCGACGCGATCCGCGCGGCGGAGGGCCTGGAAGCGCTGAACGCCTGAACTCCTCAACTCCTCAACTCCTCAACTCCTGAGTGCCTGAGTGCTCTGGAGGACGGCGCGGCGCGGCGCGGGCCTGGCGGAACGGCGCGCGACGCTCTTCCGGTTCCGCAACTGTTCACCTCCCCGGCGCGCGGCCGTCATGTGTGACGGGCCGCGCGTGCGGCACAGTTCGGCATCCTGCCGCCGGATTCCGGATTGTGGAGAAGCATGGGGATGCGTCTGAGGTCGTGGCCAGCACAGGCACGAGCACGGGCACGGACACGGGCACCGTGGCCCTCGCGGTCGCGGCGTGCGCCGTGGGTCCTGCCCACCGGGTGCGTGCGGAGCTGCGCCGACTACGTCGCGGCCCTCGGCGAGGACGCGGACGAGGGCGGCGGTCCCGGTGCGGCAGGACAGGGGCGCGTACGGCTCGCCGCCTCGCTCGGCACGCTGCTCGGCGTCAACGCGGAGGCGGGAGCGGGGGCGCCGAAAGCTGGCCCGCACACCGGCCCGCCCGTTGAGGACCGTCTGCTCGAAGCACTGCTCCAGAGTGGGAGCAGTGCTCTCGAAGTGGGCGGGGAGCGCGAGTTGACGCTGGCCGTCGCCCTCGCCGACGCCGCACTCGGCCTGCGCGCCCGCTCACGCGGCGCCTGGCGCCTGCGCGCCCGTGCGCTGGAGGCCCTGGGCAGGGGAGAGCAGGCGGTCGGCGCCTACGAGCGGTACCTCGAACTGGCCGACGGCGACAGCGCCCGCGCCGCCACCCTCCGACTGGGCACCCTCCGCGAACGCCGCGACTGCCTCGCGGAGGCGGTACGCCTGGTCGGCGCGGACGATGCCGCTGAGGGCGCAGGTTCGACGGACGCGGGCGCGGACGCGGACACGGGTGCCGCCGTGTCCGGGGAGCGGGACCGCGCCTTCACCGGGGCCGTCGCGGACGAGGCGCCGCCCGACCGCGTACGTGCCGCCTTCACCGCCTGCGTCAGCGCCCGGCTCCATGAACACGGCGCCTCCGAGCCCGCCGTGCGACGGCTCTCCGCGCTCTACGGCACGTACTGCCGCCTCACCGAGCAGGACCGGATGGCCGACCCGCTGCTCGGCGGCGGCGAACCTCTCGGCGTCGGCGACCTGCGCAATCTCATAGCGGGCCGGACCGTGTGCGTGGTCTCCAACGCGGCGCGGGTCGCGGCCAGCGGCATGGGGGACGAGATAGACGCGTACGGGGTGGTGGTCCGCATCGACGCCTTCGGCGCACCGGGTGCGACGGGTACGCCGTCGAGCACGTCGAGTACGTCGGACACGTCGAGTACGTCGCGCACCTCGGGCACGGGGCGGCGCACGGACGTGCACGCGGTCTTCCACCGGCACGACTTCGGGCACAGCCCCCAGGTGGAGACCCGGCTCGTCTTCGGCGACCCGGGCGACGCCTGGCAGCGCGCCGTGCGGCGGATGGTGCCCGGCGCGCAGCGCTACGTGGGCGACGCGTCGCTGCGCCGCCCCGTCGCCGACCCGGCCCTGGTGGGGGAGAGCGGCTGGGGGGCCAACCCCACGACGGGGTTCACGGTGCTGCGGCTGCTCGACTTCCTCGACGTCAGCCCGCGCATCGACCTGATCGGGTTCGCACTGCCGGGGCAGTTGCGCACGGAGGAACGGAGATGGGTGATGGAGCGCGCGCGGAGCGGCAGCACGGGACTGAGGACGGCGCTGCGGTGACGGCGCACTCCCACGGGGTCCCCGGCTCCTCTTCCTCTCCTTCCGGGCACGTCGGCAAGCGCCGGATCGCCTTCGCGGCGGACGGTGAAACGGACCGGCCGTCCGCGCTCCCCGCACTGCTGCGCGGCCTCGCGCTGGCCCACCCCGGGGTGTGCGAGGACTTCCTCGTCCCGTACGACGACGGCACCGACCCCGGCTCCGCGCTCGACGCTGCGACGCACAGCCTGCACCCGCGCCTCATTCCCGTACCCCCGCCGGGCACGGGCTCCTGGGAAGCAGTCCGCACGGAGCGCGGCTACGACACCCTCATCGTGCTGGACCCCGTCGCGCCCGTGCCCGGCGACCTGGGCCCGCTCCTCCGAGCGCGCGGCACGGTCCACCACCCAGGGCCGGACGGGCCAGGATCTGACGGGCCAGGGCCTGAGCCCACCGACGGCGCGCCCACCGACGTCGACGCGTTCCGCGCCGCCTACTGCGCGCTGCCCGAAGGCTCCCGCCACCCGGAACTCTTCGAGCACTTCGCCCGCCCCCTCCTCGCCGTGCCCCGGCCCCCGGTCAACCTCACCCGCGAACTCGCCCTCGTCCTGTACGGGCAGGGCCGCTACGAGGAGGCGGTGCGGCTGCTGGAGCGGGTCGCCGACCGGGTGCAGGCCGACCAGCCGCGTTTCCACGAGACGTTCGGCGCCGCGCTCATGGCCGTATCCCGCTACGACGAGGCCGAGACCCATCTGCTGCTGGCCACGGCGGCACCGCACGTCGCCGCCTCGGCCTTCGCGCGGCTCGCCCAGGCGGCGTGGCTGCGCGGGCGGGACGCGAGCGCGCGTACGTACGCGCGCGACGGCCTGGACGCCGAGCCGGGCAACCGCGCGTGCCGCGCCCTCCTGCTGCGTGCCGAGGCCACCCCGCCGGCCCCGGCCCCCTCCTCGCGTGCGACGGAACAGTTGGCGCACGTGGCCCTCTACTCCACGGGCCAGGAGAACGCCGGGGACAAGGTGCTGCCCGAGTCGGTGCGCATGTGCTTCGGCGCCGACACGGGTCCTGAGCGCTGGCTGTCCGTACCCGTGCACCGGCTCTTCGGCGAGGAGGAGCTGGAGCGGGTCAACGCCCGCCGTGGCCTGGTCATCGGGGGCGGCGGCCTCTTCCTCCCCGACACCTGGCCCAACGGCAACAGCGCCTGGCAGTGGAACGTCACCGACGAGACGATCGCGCGCATCACCGTGCCGGTCGCGGTGTTCGCCGTCGGCTACAACGTCTTCGACGGGCAGTCGTTCGGCGGTCCGGGTTCTGGCCCGGAATCGGCCTCGTGGCGCGAGCGGCGGTTCCGGGAGAGCCTGCGGGCCCTGGTGGAACGCTCCGCCTTCTTCGGGCTGCGCAACCATGGCTCCGTGGAGCGGGTACGCGAACTGCTGCCCGCGCGCCTGCGGGACCGCGTCCGCTTCCAGCCGTGCCCGACGACCGTCGCCCGCCATCTGATCCCCGGCTGGCGCGAGCCCGAGCCCGGACCCCGTACGGGCGACGGCCTCGGCCCCGTCCTCCTCAACTGCGCCTACGACCGCGCCGGCCTGCGCTTCGGGCACGACTACGGGCAGTTCCTGGAGCAGATGGCCCACGCGGTGCGGAGGCTGGGGCGGCACGCGCGGGTGCGGTACGCGGCGCACATGCCCGCCGACGAACGGTTCGTACGGGACCTGCGGCGCGAGCACGGGATCACGCTGCCCGTCGACCCGCTCTACGACGCGTCGAACGAGGAGATCTACGACGTGTACGCGCGCGCCGCGCTCGTGATCGGCATGCGCGGGCACGCCACGATGATCCCCTTCGGCTGCGGCACGCCCGTGCTCAGCCTCGTCTCGCACCCGAAGATGGCGTACTTCCTCGCCGACATCGGACGCCCGGAGTGGGGCTTTTCGGTGCACCGCTCCGATCTCGGAGCAGTGCTCTCGGAGCGGGGCACCGCTCTGCTTTCGGGGCATGCCGCCGCCGTCGCCGACGTCCGCGAGCGCCAGGACGCGCTCTGGAAGGTCACCCAGGAGAACCTCGCCGAACTGCGGACGGTCTTCGGGGGCGGCGGTACGTCCTGACGGCGCGTCCGGGTTCGTGTGCGTCGCGGCCCCTCGGAGGGGGCCATTGGAGGGGCGGGGAAGGGTGGCGCGCATAAGTGTCCGACAGTGGGCACTCGGGACCCATGAATACGTCGTATGTCCAGCTCGCCGTCGCCCGGGACCTGCTCGTCGGTATCGCGCCCTTCGCCGTCGGTCTCGTGGTCGTCGTCGCGCTGATTCTGGCGGTGGCGTACGGGATCAGGCTGCGCAGCCGGGGCGACTCCCGCCCCTCGGGCCCCGTTCCGCCCCACCCCGACGAGCCGGTGGTCTACGAGAGCGGGCGCCGCGAGCCCGACGAGATCCCCCGCGACGGCGGTCGGCTGCTCCCGCACGAGCTGAAGGAGTACGGCAACACGGGCAGCAGGCCCGCCGAGGACGACGAGGCGCCCAAGTGGAGCGAGGGCAGCAGCGGCGGCTTCGGCAGCGGAGGGCCGGGCCGCACGTGACGCCTGACGCCTGACGCCTCCGGCCACGGTCGGCCCCTTGGCGCGCGCCGGCCTTGGTGCGGTGCGCCCTTGACCGCTGACCGGGGCCGGGCGCTTCTGCCGGTGGCCGGGGCCCCTGAGCGGGCCTGTTCGGCCCCGCCCGGCCCGTCCGGGCGCGAACGCGACGGGGTTCGTCGTCGCGTGGCAGCGCACCCGCGCGCCCAGGTCGCCTTGCCCCTTCCCGGTGCGGAGGTCCGGGCTGCGCACCGTTGACCCCGTCAGCGGTGCTGGTGAGACTGCCCGGATGGCGATCATCGCGAAGCCGTTCCGCGCACGGCGTACACGTACCGCGCTCTCGGCAGCCCTTACGGGGCTCGGGCTCGGCCCCAGCAGCGGCGCAGGCGCAGGCGCACGCACAGACATAGGCACCGGCACCCGTCCCGCCCCCGGCGTACAGGGGCTCGTGCGCGCCGCCGCGCGCCTCGCCCGCCCCGACGGCCACGGACGCGGCGCGCTCGTCGCGTACGGCGCCCTCTCGGCGCTCGACCTGCTGGCCACGTCCCGCGCGGCGCGCGGACCCCGTCGCGCGGCCAAACCGCTGCTGATGCCCGCGCTCGCGGCCCACACGCTGAGCAGACGCGAGGACGCGACGAAGCCCGTGCCGAAGGCCCTCGTCACGGGGCTCGCCTTCGCGGCCGCCGGGGACACCGCGCTGCTCTTCGACGAGCACGAGGCCGCCTTCCTGACGGGCATGGCCGCCTTCCTCGGTACCCAGGTCAGCTACACGGTGGGCATGGCGCGCGACCTGGGCGCGGTGCGCGGCATACGGGCACGGCCACGCCCCGCGCTGGGCGCCCTCGCCGCCTGGGCCGTGGCCAACGCGGCGCTCGCGCCCACCCTCGATCCGGCCCTGCGGCTCCCCGTCGCGGGCTACAGCCTCGCCCTCGCGGCCATGGGAGCCGCCGCCTTCGGCGTCGGGGGCAGGGTGGGCGCGGGAGCCGCCGCGTTCCTCGGCTCGGACCTGCTGATCGGGCTCCAGGCCGCGGGTCTGGAGTTCCCGTCCCAGGAGGTGCTGATCATGGCGGGGTACGTGCTGGGCCAGTACCTCATCGCCACCGGCTGGCTGACGAGGCTGGACGAGCGCCTGGACGGGCCGCCGTCAGCCGTGACCCCGTAGCGCCCCGTAGCCCTCGCGGGACGGGCACGGGCACCCACCGCGCCCCGATACCGTCGAGGGGTGCACGACCAGACCACCTCCCCCGAGCCCGCCGGTCCGACAGGCCGCCCCGGCCAGGCCGGCGCCCCCGCCTGCCCGGCCGCCGCCCACCCCGCTCCCGATCCCGCCCCCGCCCCCGCGCGCGAGCACGCGCCCATGCCCGCGCTGTTCGACTGGGAGTTCGCGGCCGACCCGTACCCCGCGTACGCCTGGCTCCGCGAGCACGCGCCCGTACGCAGGACGGAGCTGCCGAGCGGGGTGGAGGCGTGGCTGGTCACCCGTTACGCCGACGCGCGGCAGGCCCTCGCCGACCAGCGGCTCAGCAAGAACCCCGGCCACCACAGCCAGCGCGGCGCGCACGGCAAGGGCAAGGTCGGCATCCCGGGGGAGCGCGGCGCGGGGCTCATGACGCACCTGCTCAACATCGACCCGCCCGACCACACGCGGCTGCGCCGCCTCGTCTCGAAGGCGTTCACGCCGCGCAGGGTGGCGCGGTTCGCGCCGCGCGTGCAGGAGCTGACGGACCAGCTCATCGACGGCTTCGCCCGGCGTGGCGAGGCGGACCTGATCCACGAGTTCGCGTTCCCGCTGCCCATCTACGCGATCTGTGACCTGCTCGGCGTACCGGCCGAGGACCAGGACGACTTCCGGTCCTGGGCGGGCATGATGATCCATCAGCCGGGCAGCCCGCGCGGCGGGGTGGGCCGCGCGGTGAAGAAGATGCGCGGCTATCTCGCGGAGCTGATCCACCGCAAGCGCGAGGAACTGCGTCAGCGCGAAGGCGAGGGCGGCGAGGCCGGGCCCGGGACCGGTTCCGGTTCCGGTTCCGGTTCCGGTTCGGACGACCTCATCTCGGGCCTCATCCGCGCCAGTGACCACGGCGAGCACCTCACCGAGAACGAGGTGGCGGCCATGGCGTTCATCCTCCTCTTCGCGGGCTTCGAGACCACCGTCAACCTCATCGGCAACGGCACCTACGCGCTGCTGCGCCACCCTGAGCAGCGCGCACGCCTCCAGCGGGCCGTCGCGGAGGGTGACGAGGCGGGCGAGGCGCTGCTGGCCGGAGCGGTCGAGGAACTGCTGCGCTACGACGGCCCCGTCGAGCTGGCGACGTGGCGCTTCGCGACCGAGCCGCTGACGCTCGGCGGGCAGCGCGTGGCCGAGGGCGACCCCGTCCTGGTGGTGCTGGCGGCGGCCGACCGCGACCCCGAGAAGTTCGCCGGGCCCGACGTGCTGGACCTGGAGCGCCGCGACAACCAGCACCTGGGCTACGGGCACGGCATCCACTACTGCCTGGGCGCCCCCCTCGCGCGGCTGGAGGGGCAGACCGCCCTCGCCACGCTGCTGCGCCGCCTGCCCGACCTGCGGCTGGCCGCGGATCCGGCCGAGCTGCGCTGGCGCGGCGGACTCATCATGCGCGGACTGCGCACGCTGCCCGTCGAGTTCACGCCGGAGACGAACCGGGGGCGCCCGGCGGAAAGTGACGGGCAGTCACCGGCGTGACCCCGGCGTGATCTGCGCGACATTGGCTTGTGATGCCCGTGATTCGAGGCTACGTTCGGGCGCCAACTTCCGAGTCTCGATCCGGAGCTTCAGTCCCGAGGCCCCCGAAGCACCCGAGGCTCACTCCTGTGTCCCAACGAGAGGTCACTGAGATCACTATGCGTTCCGGGAACGGCCGACACCGTCGCCCTCGCCAGGCACCAGCCCTGTTCGTCGCCGCGGGCGTGACCGGGGCGGGCATCGCCCTGCCGCTGCTCGGCGCGACGGGGGCGCACGCGGCGGACACCGCCACCTGGGACCGCGTCGCCGAGTGCGAGAGCGGCGGCCTGTGGAGCGCCGACAAGGGCAACGGGTACTACGGCGGCCTCCAGTTGACCATGGACACATGGGAGGACTACGGCGGCACCGACTACGCCGAGCGCCCCGACCTCGCCAGCCGGAGCCAGCAGATATCGGTGGCGGAGAAGATCCTCGACGACCAGGGGCCCGACGCGTGGCCGAGCTGCTCGGTGAACGGCGGCCTGACGGAGGACTCCACCGAGAAGCCCGACGTGAACCCGGGCGACGACGACGGCTCGGGCGACTCCGGCGACGCGACGGAGCCCGTGCCCGAGCGCCCGTACCCCGGTCCGTCGGACGGGTCGGACGAGACGGACTCGTCCGGCTCCGAGAAGAAGCCCGACGACTCCTCGGACTCCTCGGACTCCTCGGACTCGGAGAAGTCCGACGGCTCCGGCGACGCGTCCTCCTCCCCGTCACCGTCCCCGTCGCCCAGCGAGGACGAGGACGACGACTCCGCCTCGCCGGAGGCCCCCTCCGGGACCACCCCGGGCACCGGAACCGGCGCCGGAGGCGCCACCGAAGGCACCGGCAAGCACAGGGGCACCCCTGACCGGCGCGACGGCGAGGACGACGAGCGGGCCTCACGGGGCAAGCACGGCCGGGACGGCGCCGAGGAGGCAGACGGGGACGAGGGGCACCGGGTCCGCTCCGGCGAGTCCCTGTCCGCCATCGCCTCCGAGCACAAGGTGCGGGGCGGCTGGGACGCGCTCTACGACCGCAACCGTGACGTCGTCGGCTCCGACCCCGACCTGATCCTCCCCGGCCAGGAACTGAAGCTCTGACCTGGACCCCTGCCCCGTAGCCCTCCGTACGCCCCTCCGTACGCCCCTCCGTCCGCCCCTCCGTCCGCCCCGGCGCACCCCTCCGCGCCGGGGCGGAGCCGTTTCTTCATCACCGGAACAAAAAGCGCGCCCCGCTTCTCTCCGGCCCGCGACCCCTCTGAGCTGCGTCTTCACTCATCGTTCGGTCCTACGACACGAGTGGTCGGCCGGGTTACGGGTCCGGGCCGGTTAGGCTCTGGGTGCAGAAAGCCAGACACAGACGAAGGAGATCCTCGTGCCGTCCATCGACGTCGTCGTAGCCCGCGAGATCCTCGACTCGCGAGGCAACCCCACGGTCGAGGTCGAGGTCGGCCTCGACGACGGCAGCACGGGTCGTGCTGCCGTTCCGTCCGGCGCCTCGACCGGCGCCTTCGAGGCCCTTGAGCTCCGCGACGGTGACACGGCCCGTTACGGCGGCAAGGGCGTCGAGAAGGCCGTCCTCGCCGTCATCGAGCAGATCGGCCCGGAGCTGGTGGGCTATGACGCCACCGAGCAGCGCCTGATCGACCAGGCGATGTTCGACCTGGACGCCACCGCCGACAAGTCCTCGCTCGGCGCCAACGCCATCCTCGGCGTCTCGCTCGCCGTCGCGCACGCCGCCTCCGAGGCCAGCGACCTGCCGCTCTTCCGCTACCTCGGCGGCCCGAACGCGCACATGCTGCCCGTCCCGATGATGAACATCCTGAACGGCGGGTCCCACGCGGACTCGAACGTCGACATCCAGGAGTTCATGATCGCCCCGATCGGCGCGGAGTCCTTCTCCGAGGCCCTGCGCTGGGGCGCCGAGACCTACCACGCGCTCAAGGGCGTCCTCAAGGAGCGCGGCCTCGCCACAGGCCTGGGCGACGAGGGCGGCTTCGCGCCCAACCTGGGCTCCAACCGCGAGGCCCTGGACCTGATCATCGAGGCCATCCAGAAGGCGGGCTACACCCCGGGCCAGGACATCGCCCTCGCCCTGGACGTCGCCGCCTCCGAGTTCTACAAGGACGGCTCCTACGCCTTCGAGGGCCAGTCCCGCACGGCCGCCGAGATGAGCGCGTACTACGGCGAGCTGGTCGACGCCTACCCGCTGGTCTCCATCGAGGACCCGCTGTACGAGGACGACTGGGACGGCTGGCAGACCATCACCGAGCAGCTCGGTGACAAGGTCCAGCTCGTCGGCGACGACCTGTTCGTCACCAACCCCGAGCGCCTCGCCCGCGGCATCGACGACAAGGCCGCCAACGCGCTGCTGGTCAAGGTCAACCAGATCGGCTCGCTGACCGAGACCCTGGACGCCGTCGAGCTTGCCCAGCGCAACGGCTTCAAGTGCATGATGTCCCACCGCTCCGGCGAGACCGAGGACGTCACCATCGCCGACCTCGCCGTCGCCACCAACTGCGGCCAGATCAAGACCGGCGCCCCGGCCCGCTCCGAGCGCGTCGCCAAGTACAACCAGCTCCTGCGCATCGAGGAGATCCTGGACGACGCCGCCGTGTACGCGGGCCGCTCCGCCTTCCCGCGCTTCAAGGGCTGACACACCCGCGTGCGGGAGCCCGCACCGGCGGCTCCCGCACGACGGGCCCCGCGTGACGGGCCACAGTTGCCCACGTCCCCGCCACCGTTCCCGTACGGTGGCGGGGACGGCTTTGCCCCGGCGCCGCGGAACACTTCGGCGCCGGGGCATCTCGCGCCGCACCGCAAGCCGCACCTCGGCACCGGGACAGGACAGGGACACTGGGGAGGATCGTGCCCGCGGACCGCTTCTCCACCGCGACCAGACTCAGGGCGCTCGGCTCGCAGCTCGGCTCGCAGGCCGCCGAACGGGTCTACCGCGCCCAGAGCCGCCGCGTCCGTGCCCCGCGCAGGCACCGCCTCACGGGGCGCGCCGCGCTGCTGGCGCTGGTCGTCTGCTCCCTGGTCGTCGCGCTGGCGTATCCGATGCGCCAGTACGTGTCGCAGCGCTCCGAGATCGCCGAGCAGCGCCGTCAGGCCGAGCAGGCGCGCGAGCAGGTGCGGAAGCTGCGCGAGGAGCGGGCGCGCTGGAGCGACCCGGCCTACGTCGAGCAGCAGGCACGGCTGCACCTCCACTTCGTCCGCCCCGGCGAGACCGGCTACACCGTCGTCGACGGCACGGCCGACGCCGAGCGCCCCACCGATCAGCGCCCCGCCGACCGCCCCTGGTACCAGAACCTCTGGGACGGCGTGGACACGGCCGACGAGAGCCGCTGAGCCCCCCGCCTGACCCGCTGCCGAGCCCGGCTCGTACGTACGCAGAAAGACACCGAAAGACGCCGATGGACACGCCCCCGCCGCAGACAGACCCCACCCCGCCCACGGAGGCGGACGTCGAAGCCTTCAAGGAGCAGCTCGGCCGCCCGCCGCGCGGCCTGCGCGCCATCGCGCACCGCTGCCCGTGCGGCCTGCCCGACGTCGTCGAGACGGCCCCGCGCCTGGAGGACGGCACCCCCTTCCCCACGACGTACTACCTGACGTGTCCGAGGGCGAACTCCGCCATCGGCACGCTGGAGGCGAACGGCGTGATGAAGGAGATGACGGACCGGCTCGGCGAGGACCCGGAGCTGGCCGCCGCCTACCGCGCGGCGCACGAGGACTACCTCGCGCGGCGCGACGCCATCGAGGTGCTGGAGGGCTTCCCCAGCGCGGGCGGCATGCCCGACCGGGTGAAGTGCCTGCACGTGCTCGTCGCCCACGCGCTGGTGGCGGGTCCCGGCGTGAACCCGCTGGGCGACGAGGCGCTGGCGATGCTGCCGGAGTGGTGGCGCAAGGGCCCCTGCGCGGGCACGTGCGCCGCCCCCTCCGCTTCCTCCTCCGCCGCCAGCCCCGCTTCCGAAGGAGCCGCCGAATGAGCGGTACGACCCGTGTCGCCGCGATCGACTGCGGTACGAACTCGATCCGCCTGCTCATCGCGGACCTGGACCCGGAGACCGGCGAACTGACGGACCTGGACCGGCGGATGGAGATCGTCCGCCTCGGCCAGGGAGTGGACCGCACGGGCAGGCTGGCGCCCGAGGCGCTGGAGCGCACCTTCGCGGCGTGCCGGGCCTACGCGAAGGCCATCCGCGAGCGGGGCGTGCCCACCGAGCGGCTGCGCTTCGTGGCCACCTCCGCCTCGCGGGACGCGGAGAACCGCGACGAGTTCGTGCGCGGCGTCGTGGACATCCTCGGCGTCGAGCCCGAGGTCATCACGGGCGACCAGGAGGCGCAGTTCTCCTTCACGGGCGCGACGAAGGAACTGACGGGCCGCGCCGACCTGGAACGGCCCTTCCTGGTGGTGGACATCGGCGGCGGCTCCACGGAGTTCGTCGTGGGCGACACGTCCGTACGGGCCGCGCGCAGCGTCGATGTGGGCTGCGTCCGCATGACGGAGCGTCATCTGACCCACGACGGCGAGATCACCGAGACCCCGACGCCGGATCAGATCCGGGCCATACGGGACGACATCGCCGCGGCACTGGACGAGGCGGCGCAGACGGTCCCCCTGACGGAGGCCCGCACCCTCGTCGGCCTCGCGGGCACGGTCACCACACTGGCGGCCATCGCCCTCGGCCTGGACTCCTACGACTCAGCGGCGATCCACCACTCCCGCCTGAGCTACGCCCGCGCCCGCGAGATCACCGGCCGCCTCCTCTCCGCCACCCACGAGGCCCGCGCCGCCATCCCGGTGATGCACCCGGGCCGCGTCGACGTCATCAACGCGGGCGCGCTGGTGCTGCTCGCGGTGATGGAGCGCATCGGCGCGGAGGAGGTCGTGGTGAGCGAACACGACATTTTGGACGGAATCGCCTGGAGCCTGGCGTAGTCCGCGGGGGCCGCCCGCCGCCTTCTAGGGACTCGGGTCGTGACCGCGGAGGTCGAGGACCATGACGTCATGGAGAGCGGCCCCCTCCCAGGGGCATGCCTCGCCGATCCTGCGATAGCCCCACGCGCGGTACGCCGCTTGCGCGGCCTCGCTCTCCGGATGGACGTTCAGCAGCGCCCGCTCCTCATCCCCTCCGGCGAGCAGCGCCTCGTGCAGCCGACGGGCGACGCCCAGACGGCGCCACGGGGCACGTACGGCCATCTCCATGAGTCCGAACGTGCGGTGCCCGTCCTCGCGCCGCATCTCCGCCGAGACGCGCGGCTCCACCCGGTCCCACCAGCCGGTGCGCGAGCTGAGCGGATAGCCGTACGCCATACCGACCGGCTCGCCGTCGGTGGTGCGGGCGAGCGCGCCGCGAAACGTCCGCTTGCGCGCCTGGGAGCGGAAGCGGCGGAAAGCGGATGCGACCTCCTCGGCCGTCTCCTCGTATGGCGGCTCGGCGAAGACCTCGGCGTAGACGAGCGCGAAGGCGTCCTCCGACTGGGTCGCACCCGTGCCGTCGAGTGCTTCCACCATGATGGTGTCCGAACGACTCATTCCCCACTGCTCCCCGCTGTCGTCGCTACCGTCTCGTGAACGCGGTCCGCGCAGTCCCGCGCCGCCGACGTGCTGGCCCGCTCCGCGCTGAGCGCGAAGGAACGCATACGACGGGTGAGCCGGTCGGAGGTGATGCCGTCGCAGGTGTCGAGTACGGCGTCCATCTCGGCGCAGGCTTCTTCGATTTCACCAGCTCGCAGCAAGACGCCCGCCAGTTTGGCGCGGTACCAGGCCGTGTTGCGTGAGTAGCGGCTGTCCAGTTCCGACACCGTTGACCGGAGGAAGGGAATGGCGCGTTGCGGCTGCTGGGCACGGAGGTACATGCTGGCCGTCGCGTAGTTGATCTCGCTGAGCCCCGCGAAGCGTGCCCACACGGGAACTTCGGTGTCGGAGTCCATCCGGCCAAGGCAGGACACGCCCCGGCTGAGCGCACGCCGTACGGCGGTGAGGTCACCGGCATGGGTCGCCACGTTCGCCTCACGCAGCGCGATGACCAGACGGACGGTCGGGCCCGCGTGTGCCGCGTCCGCGAGGCTGTAGGCGTACTCGACAGCGCTCGCAGCCTCCCACGTGCGGCCAGCCTTGACCGAAAGCAGGATGAACGATTCCAGTGCCGAGATATGCAGCAGCGGGTCACCGGTGAGCTGCGCGGAAGTGAGGGCTTCGACAGCGGATCGGCGTGCCCTTTCGACTGGCGCGCCGTCGTATCCGAACCAGGCTTGCAGGCTGTGCAGTTCGGAGAGCATCCCGTGCAGGTCGCGGCCTACACGCGAGGTATAGGTACCGGTGCTCAGCACTCGCGTGAGCGCTGACTCCATGCGCTCAGCACGCATTTGGGCCGGAGCGCTGCCTGCGGTGTGGTCGGTGCGGTACAGACTGCTGAGGTGTTCCCGTAACCGGCCGACATCGCGGGTGCCGATTCTGTGCCCTCGCTCGGCGGGGAGCGCGGTTTCCGCTGTGAGGGCCCCGGCGTCCGTGAGGAACGTCCTTCGTTTCACAGCCTCAGCGTGGCTGACCCGGGTGTCATCCGTCACCCGAGGGGCTGGTACGACGAACCCCATCTCGGTGAGCGGCACGCCGAACATCGCTTCCAGCACTGTTTGCTGCCCCGGGTGAGGCAGTGGGGGCGGGCACTTGCGTTCCCAGCGGCGTAACTGGCGCACGCAAATTGAGGCATCGACGCCAAGCTGTTCCGCCTCGCGGCCGAAGGCGGCCACGAAGGCTGACTGCGTGTACCCGGCAGCGCGCCGCAATGTTGCCAGCCGAATCCCCGGCTCACCTGTCATCGCTCACCGCTCCCTCCGCGAGCCTGCCCCGCCCTTCGGACTTCACCGTAGCCACACGCCCAAGCACGCCGAGTGAAAAGTCCGCCTGAACGTCCGGTCGTGAACGAGCCGTTCGCCCCGAAATGGCAGTGGACTTGCAGGACGTCACGCCGCATCGGCACCCGCGGATGAGGCCCCGCACTCCTGGCCGCTCAACCTGCGGTGCGGGGGCCGCCGCTCGACGCGGCTTCAAAAGGAGGACACATGCACGCGACGTCGAACCCGCTCGCGTTCGCCTGGCTGGAGGTCACCGGTCTGTGCAACCTGACCTGTGACCACTGCTATGCGGACAGCTCACCGCAGGGCACCCACGGCACGATGATCCTCGCCGACTGGTGCCGCGTCATTGGCGAACTCGCCGACATGGGTACCAAGGACGTGCAGTTCATCGGCGGTGAACCCACGATGCACCCGGACCTGGCTGAGCTGATCAGGCACACGCACCGAGTGGGTATCGAGGTCGAGGTCTTCTCGAACCTCACCCACGTACAAGAGGAGCTGTGGACGACGTTCATGGACTGCGGCGTCAAGCTCGCGACGTCGTATTACTCGGACGAGGCGACCGATCACGATCAGGTGACACGGGTGCGGGGGTCGCACGAGCGGACTCGGGCGAATATCGAGCGGGCGCTCGCCCTTGGTATACCGCTGCGCGGCGGCGTGGTCGCCGTCCGGCAGGGACAGCGGGCGCGGCAGGCGGCGAACGATCTCGTCGACCTCGGCGTACCGGAGGTCGGCCGGGACAGGACCCGGGCGTTCGGGCGGGGAAGCCGCGGTGCCGCTCCCGCGGTCGACGACCTGTGCGGACACTGCGCACAGGGGAAGTGCGCCATTCTCCCCGACGGCTCCGTGTCGCCGTGTGTGCTCGGCCGCTTCCTGACCATCGGCAACGTCCACGACCGGCCCCTGGCCGACATCTGGGGCAGTACGCGGACGGCCGCCGTCCTGGCCGGTATCAAGGCCGTGCACGGCGCGGGGGCACAGCGGTGCACGCCCCCGCAGTTCCTGCCGATGTGCGGACCCTGCGGGCCCTGTGTGCCCAGCGTCCAGACCCGGCCGTGTGACCCGAAGCTCGCCGCGGACGAGCCGGACGTGGCTACGATCGCCGCAGCCGGATAGCCGAGAGCCGCGGGAGTGACACACATGGACGATCACGGGGACGACTTCGGCAAATGGTTCGTCGAGGGCGCCTCGTACAGGACCGAGGAACAGTGGGCGAGCATCGCCGGACACATCCGGCACGCGGTCAACAAGGTCAGCCCCGAGCAACTGCCGGTCTGCCTGCCTGGTGAGCCGCAGGAGTGCGGGCGCTCCGCGCAACAGCATGCGCTCGCGTGGGCGGCGCACCTCAAGGCGGCGGCGCACCACATGATCGAGCAGTACGCGCCGAGCCCGGCGCGGGCCGCTCACGTCGCTGGACCGCTCTACCAGCGCTACCTTTCCGAGCTGCGCGCCGCCGATACATCGGGCGAGCACTGAGGGGAACGCACGAAGACGCCCCCGCTCCAGCCCGACGAGCGTCACGGAGTCAGCGGGCGCCGTCCCCCTCACCGCCTCCCGCGATGTCCGTGCCCCCGGCTGCCGCGCTCCACGTCGGCTCGCCGCCTGTCCCAGCTCGACGGGTCCGGCTGGGCGTACGACCGGGAGCTTCCCGACGAGTACCGGTAGCTGTCGCCTGTGGGCGGCATTCTCGCCATGGCGGCCCTTTCGCTGTGCTGGTCCGGGAAGGACCGGTCCGAGGTGTGGGCGAGCGTGCGTCCTACCGTGGGCGCGGGCGTCTGACGGGGCACGAGGGGGCCACCGAGCGCTCGGTACAGATCTTGTTGGCCCCTTGGGACCGCGGCGTTGTAGGTGATGGCGGTGAACGTCTCGGCGACGTACTCGTGCGGGTTCCTCGCGCCGTATTCGCTCACTCCGGCGGCGGTGTGCTGGTGTTGCTGGGGGAACCTGGTGTGGAACAGGTCGCTGTAGGACTTCGGGGACTGCGTGAAGTGCAGGCAATGTCCTATCTCGTGCACGATGGCCGCGGACGGGTTGTTGATGTTCACCGCGATCGACCGGGGTGCGTTCGCCGGTGGGACCGTGCGGAGAAGCTCGGGGGAGAGCATGATTCTGTTCGGGGCATAGAACTCGGCGAAGGAATTCCATGTGTTCTCCGTATGCAGGCTGGGAACCTGGATGTTCCTGGCGTATTTGGGGAGGTAGAACTGCATCGGAGAGGGCATGGTGAAGCCCGCGCGCTCCACCTGGGTCACCGCGTCCACGATCTGCGCGACCCGCTGGTCCCGCATGTCGTCCGACTCCGAGGGGTCGGTGTATATCTCCACCTGTGTGGCGCCCGTGTCCATCAGCAACTTGACGGCGGACCGGGGGTTCGAGTTGCGGTCGTGGGAACTGTTCTGATCGGGCCGCTCAAGAAAGGACTGGATTTCTGGAAATTCCGCACGCACCTGCGGGGAGTACGGTATTTCCCCGTACCCTTGATAGGAAACTCCTCCATTCTGATGGATTCCTGACATATGCTCGAAGAATGCGGCGTCGGATTGTTCTATCGCCACCTCCTTTGCATGCCTCAGGGAGCCGTCCTGGTGCCGACTGCGTAGGTACGCTTGATTTATTGGGCGCTCAGGATCGAACCGCCTCGGAATTGTCCGAGTCGCGTACGGTGCGAGTTCAGGGCTTATGGCTTCGAAACGTGCCCTGGTTTGCTCTGGCGTCGGCATGGAGGGCTCCTGGTCAATGATCATTGACGTTTTCGGGCATTCTAGATTGCCGCTTCCGCGGGTCACACCGCATTCGCGGGGATTCGGCCGTCGTCACCGCATGGCGCGACACGGTTCGCTCGCTTTCGCCCGCTATGCCGAGTCGTCCGCGCGTGCCGGGGCAGGCCCCGCCAAGGGCCTCACTTGAGCAGGGCGTCTCTCTCTTGATAGACAGGCACACCGCCCCGAGGGGCCCGCCGCGCGTCGCGCCCAGGAACCTTCGTGAATTTCTTCACATGGAAAAGTGCCTCGTCGGGGCCTGATCGTCGCCGTAAGGGCCGGATAAGTACCCACTCGGCGCTCCGGGGCCGGAAACGGCTCTGTTGCCGCCGGGTTACGCGGAGCCGCGCGGGGCGACTGGTCCACACGCTGCCCGCCGCGATAAGCGCAGTTCACGGCGGCCCTCAACGCCTCGTGAGGTGAAGTGGTTCCCCCGCGGTTCTGTGGGCTCGATCACGAGGGCGGCGGAGTGTAGCAGAACCCCTCCCGATGCTTGTGAAGGCCCTCACGAGGTCACCCCCGGGGTGAGGTGGATACTCGATTCCATGAGCACCACGGAGCGTCCCCGAATCCTCGTAGTAGGTGGCGGGTACGTCGGTTTGTACGCAGCACGGCGCATCCTCAAGAAGATGCGGTACGGCGAGGCGACCGTCACCGTCGTCGACCCGCGCTCGTACATGACGTACCAGCCCTTCCTCCCCGAAGCCGCCGCAGGCAGCATCTCCCCGCGCCACGTCGTGGTGCCGCTGCGACGCGTGCTGCCGAAGGCGGAGGTCCTCACCGGCCGCGTCACGACCATCGACCAGGACCGTAAGGTCGCAACCATCGCCCCGCTGGTCGGCGAGGCGTACGACCTGCCCTTTGACTACCTCGTTGTCGCGATGGGCGCGGTCTCGCGCACCTTCCCGATCCCCGGTCTCGCCGAGAACGGCATCGGCATGAAGGGCGTCGAGGAGGCCATCGGCCTGCGGAACCACGTGCTGGAGCAGCTCGACAAGGCCGACTCGACCACCGACGAGGAGGTCCGCCGCAGGGCGCTGACCTTCGTCTTCGTCGGCGGTGGCTTCGCGGGTGCGGAGACCATCGGCGAGGTCGAGGACATGGCACGCGACGCCGCGAAGTACTACCCCAACATCAAGCGCGAGGACATGCGCTTCGTGCTGGTGGACGCGGCGCCGTTCATCCTCCCCGAGGTCGGCCCGAAGCTCGGTGAGTACGGCCTGGAGCACCTGAAGAACCGCGGCATCGAGATCTACCTCAACACCTCGATGGACTCCTGCGTGGACGGCCACGTGGTGCTGAAGAACGGCCTGGAGGTCGACTCCAACACCATCGTGTGGACGGCCGGTGTGAAGCCGAACCCGGCGCTGGCGCGCTTCGGCATCCCGCTGGGCCCCAAGGGCCACGTCGACGTCGACGCGACCATGCAGGTCAAGGGCACCGACTACGTGTGGGCCGCGGGCGACAACGCCCAGGTCCCCGACCTGGCCTCCGACAAGGAGGTCGCCTTCTGCCCGCCCAACGCGCAGCACGCGCTGCGGCAGGCGAAGGTGCTCGGCGACAACGTCATCTCGGGCATGCGGGGCTTCCCGCAGGGCGACTACAAGCACGCCAACAAGGGCGCCGTCGCCGGTCTGGGCCTGCACAAGGGCGTCGCGATGATCGTCGTCGGCAAGACGAAGATCAAGCTCAAGGGGCGCCTGGCCTGGTACATGCACCGCGCGTACCACGGCATGGCGGTGCCGACGTGGAACCGTAAGATCCGGGTCTTCGCCGACTGGACCCTCGGCATGTTCCTCAAGCGCGAGGTCGTCTCGCTCGGTGCGATGGAGCACCCGCGCGAGGAGTTCTACGAGGCGGCCGCGCCCGTGACGGCCGCCGCCTCAGCGGCCAAGGCGGAGGGTGCCACCAAGAAGGCCGAGGGCACGGCGAGCGCGGGCAAGGCCGACACGGCCGAGAAGGCCAAGGCGAGCTGAACCCCGTCCGACGCCGTCCGACGCCGTCCGTAGCGGTATCTGACGCGGGTGTCTGACGCCGGGCGCCTGGCGCCGGGTGCCTGACGTCCGCCGGGCGCCCGGGGCCGTACCGGCCCCGCCCGCCGCGACACGAATACGCCGAAGGGGCGTGAGCCATCCGTGGGGCTCACGCCCCTTCGGCGTGCCCGGAGGAGGGGTGAGAGGCGAGGCGGGGGACCGAAGATGAGGGTCGAAGACCGGTCATGGTTGGAGATGACCATGTTTTTGCCTGGCAACGGGCATGCGCCCTGGTGCCGTTGGTGTTTACGTGGTCAAAGAAACCACCCGTCAGGGTGGTGGAAAACTCGCTCCTTACGGAGGTGTGCGCCATGGCCGACGCCGCTTCGCGGCTCACCGCAGTCGCAGAGAGAGTGCTGGGATCCCCGCTCCCGGTACGTATCCGCGCCTGGGACCGCAGCGAGGCAGGGCCACCGGGCGCACCCACCCTCCACATCAGGCACCCCCGAGCGCTGCGCCGCATCCTGTGGCGGCCGGGCGAGCTGGGCCTGGCCCGCGCCTGGGTCGCCGGTGAGATCGACGTCGACGGCGACCTGTACGAGGCGCTGGACCTGCTCGCCGAGCTGATCTGGGAGAAGGGCGAGGACGGCGACGAGAGCCGCGGTCTGCTCGACCTGGCCCGCGACCCCGCCGTACGGGAGGCGGCGCGCGAGCTGCTCTCCCTCGCCGGCCCCTGGCCGCCGCCCCCGCCGCCCCGCGAGGAGGCCCGCCGCCGCGTCGGCATACGGCACACCCTCGGCCGCGACCGCAAGGCCATCAGCCACCACTACGACGTCGGCAACGACTTCTACTCCCTCGTCCTCGGCCCGAGCATGGTCTACTCGTGCGCCTACTGGGAGGACGGCGGCACCCTGGAGGGCGCCCAGCACGACAAGCTCGACCTGATCTGCCGCAAGCTGGCGCTGTCCGAGGGGCAGCGGCTGCTGGACGTCGGCTGCGGCTGGGGCTCGCTGGTGCTGCACGCGGCGCGCGAGTACGGGGTGCGGGCCGTGGGCGTCACGCTCTCCCAGGAGCAGGCCACGTTCGCCCGCAAGCGGATCGCCGAGGCGGGGCTGACGGACCGGGTGGAGGTCCGCGTCCAGGACTACCGCGAGGTGCGCGACGGGCCCTACGACGCGATCGCCTCCGTCGGCATGGCCGAGCACGTGGGCGCGGCCCGCTACCGGGAGTACGCGGACGACCTGTACGCGCTCCTCAAGCCCGGAGGGCGCCTCCTCAACCACCAGATCGCGCGCCGCCCGCTGCGGGACGAAGAGGCGTACTCGGTGGACGAGTTCATCGACGCGTACGTCTTCCCCGACGGTGAGCTGGCGCCCGTCGGGCGGACCGTGGGGCTGCTGGAGGACGCGGGCTTCGAGGTGCGGGACCTGGAGTCCATCCGCGAGCACTACGCGCGCACGCTGCGCGCCTGGGTCGCCAACCTGGAGTCCGACTTCCCGCGCGCGGCCCGGCTCACCTCGCCGGGCAGGGCGCGGGTGTGGCGGCTCTACATGGCCGCGTCCGCGCTCGCCTTCGAACGCAACCGCATCGGCGTCAACCAGGTCCTCGCGGTCCGCACCCCGGACAGCGGGGACGCCACAGGGCACGCGGGCCTGCCCCTGCGCGCCCGCACCTGGCTGGCCGACGGGGGCCGCGTGGCCGGCCCACAGGACCTGACGCCCGGCGCGTAGCCCTCACGGGGCGGTGACGCTGCGCTGGGCTGTTCGGCGTTCCGTGGCGCCCTCTTCGCCGGGGGTGTCGCGCGGGACGGTTGTCCGGTGTGGTGGGTGCCGTAGGGTCCCGCGCTGATTTTCTGTGCCGCAGCACGCAGTGGGGTGGCGGGGCGCCGTGTTCGGCTGCCTGGCCGCAGGCCACCGGACCGCACCCGGAAACGGCGCACCGCCCCGCGCAGGGGCCCCGCCCAGGCGTGAAGCGGCACAGAATCAGCGGGGCCCGGCCCCCCCGCCCCGTAGGACGGAGGGGCCGGGCCCCGGACAGCGCTCGCTCGGGCGCCTACTCGCTCTTGATTGCCGAGAGCATGTTGAGCCGCGCGGCCCGGCGTGCGGGCCACAGCGCCGCCAGGACGCCCACGACGGCGGCCAGGGCGATGAAGAGGCCCATACGGCCCCAGGGCAGCACCAGCTCGTACGTCGCCAGGGACGAGGCGATCAGCTCGCCCGCGGCCCAGCCGAAGAAGACGCCGAGCCCGATGCCGAGCACCCCGCCGAAGAGGGAGATGACCAGCGACTCCAGGCGCACCATCCGCTTGATGCCGCGTCGGTCGAGGCCGATCGCGCGCAGCATGCCGATCTCCTGCGAGCGTTCGAAGACCGACATCGCGAGGGTGTTGATCACGCCGAGCACGGCGACGATGACGGCCATGGCCAGCAGCCCGTAGAGCATGTTCAGCATCAGCGTGAAGACCTGCGCGATGGAGTCGGACAGGTCCTTCTTGTCCTGGACGAGGACCGCCGGGTTGTTGCCGAGGGTCTTCTCCAGCGAGGACTTGACCTTGTCGCTCGCGCCGTCCTTCGTCTTGACCATGACCTGCATGTCGCCGACCCGCTCCATGTGCGGGGTGAGGGTGGCGGTGTCGATCATGATGCCCTTGACCATCTCGTTGCCCTCGTAGACACCCGAGACGGTCAGCTCGCCCTTCTTGCCGTCCTCGTAGGTGACGGGGAACGTCGAGCCGGGCTTCCAGTTATGAGACTTCGCGGTCGCCTTGTCCACGACGACCTTGTCGCCGCTGAGGCCGCCCCAGCCTCCGGACGTGAAGTCCAGGTTGGTGAGCTTGCCGATGGTCTCGCCCTTGACGCCCGTCAGGTACTCCGTCGAGTCGCCGACGCGCGCGGGGGAGTTCCGCATGGGGCTGCTGGCGGTGACCTGGCCGTCCGTGGCGAGCTTCTTCTCCACGTCCGGCGAGAGCGGCGTGAAGTTGGCCATGCTGACGGTGTAGTCGGCCTCGATGGCGGCCGTGGCCATCTTGTCGATGCCCTTCTGGACGCTGCCCGCGATCACCGTCATGCCGGTGATCAGCGTGAGGCCGATCATCAGGGCCGAGGCGGTGGCCGCGGTGCGGCGCGGGTTGCGTACGGAGTTCTGCCGCGCCAGCTTCCCGGAGACGCCGAAGATGCGCAGCACGGGCGCCGCGGCGGCGATCAGCGGGCGCGAGAGCAGCGGCGTCAGCACGAACACGCCGATCAGCAGCAGTGCCGCGCCCGCGCCCATCGGCAGCTTGCCGTCGTCCGCGCTGTCCAGGCCCGAGGCGTAGAGCACGAGGGCCGCGCCACCGCCCGCGAGGAGTGCCCCGATGGTGTTGCGCACGACCAGCGAGCGGGTCGTCGCGGCGGCGTGCACGCTGCTCATGGCGGCGACCGGCGGGATCTTCGCGGCGCGGCGCGCGGGCAGCCAGGCGGCGAGGACGGTCACCAGGACGCCGGTGATCAGCGAGGTGACGACGGCGCTGACCGAGACGACGAGCGGTCCGTCCGGCATGGTGGTGCCGAAGGTGCCCATCAGGGAGCGCAGCCCGGCGCCGATCCCGATGCCCGCGGCGAGCCCGGCGGCGGCGGCGATGACGCCCACCACGATCGCCTCGATCAGCACGGACCTGGTGACCTGGCGGCGGCTGGCGCCGACCGCGCGCATCAGCGCCAGTTCCTTGGTGCGCTGCGCGACGAGCATGGTGAAGGTGTTGGCGATGATGAAGATGCCGACGAACAGCGCGATACCGGCGAAGACCAGCAGCGCGGTCTGCATGCCGCTCATGCTCTGCTTGATCGTCTCCGACTCGTCGTCGGCGAGCTTCTGTCCGGTGACGGCCTTGGCCTGCGCCGGGAGGATCTTGTCGGCCTGGGCCTTCAGCTCGGCCTGCGTGGTGCCGGCGGCGGCCTTCAGCGTGATCTGGTCGTACTGCCCCGGCTGAGCGAACAGCTTCTGCGCGGTGGCCGTGTCGAAGAGGACCAGCGTGCCGCCCGCGGCGACCTGGCCGTCGTCCGTGGTGAAGATGCCGGTGACCTTCTCCTCGGTGACCGGGCCGTTGACGGAGAGGCGGGCGGTGTCGCCGACCTCGTAACCCCCGCGCTCGGCGGTCTTGGTGTCGAGCGCGACCTCACCGGCCTTACGCGGGGCGTGGCCGCTCTTCATCGGATAGCGCGCGTCGGTGTCCTTGCCGTCCTGGCCGCCCTTGCCGGTGCCCCCGGCGAAGTAGTTGGCGCCCTTGGAGTCCCAGCCCTCGCCGACGAGCTTGCCGTCCTTGTCGGCCAGCGCGGCGAAGCCGGAGACGGACCCGGTGACCGTGGAGGTGCCGGGCAGCGCCTTGGCCGCGTCGAGGGTGCGCTGGTCCAGCTTGGGAGCGCCGCCGGGGTCGCTCGCGCTCTGGCCGCCCTTGTCGGGCTGTATGGCGAGGTCGACGTCGCTGTAGCCCTTTTCGGAGCTCTTCTGGAAGGCGTTGGAGATGGTCGAGGTGAAGACCAGGGTGCCGGAGACGAAGGCGACGCCGAGCATGACGGCGAGCACGGTCATCAGCAGCCTGGCCTTGTGCGCGAGGACGTTGCGCAAGGCTGTTCGGAACATGTCAGTGAGTCCTGAGGAGTGGAGTCCCACGGCCTGGGCACGGCGCGGGGCGGGAGGCGGAGGCGTGAGCGCGGGCCGTACGGTCCTGACCGGCCCGTACGCACCGCTTTAGCTCATACGGTCCTGATCAGCGCGTACGAACCGTTCAGCTTGTGCGGCCCTTGGCGTCAAAACCCTTCATGCGCTCCAGCACCGAGTCGGCCGTCGGCCCCTGCATGTCGTCGACGATGCGGCCGTCGGCGAGGAAGATGACGCGGTCCGCGTACGAGGCGGCGACGGGGTCGTGGGTGACCATGACGACGGTCTGGCCCAGCTCGCGCACCGAGTTGCGCAGGAAGCCCAGGACCTCGGCGCCGGAGCGCGAGTCCAGGTTGCCCGTCGGCTCGTCGCCGAAGATGATCTCCGGCTTGCTCGCCAGCGCACGGGCCACGGCCACGCGCTGCTGCTGGCCACCGGACAGCTCGTTGGGCCGGTGCTTGAGGCGCCCGGACAGGCCGACGGTCTCGATGACGCGGTTCAGCCACTCCTTGTCGGGCTTGCGGCCCGCGATGTCCATGGGGAGGGTGATGTTCTCCAGGCCGTTGAGGGTCGGCAGCAGGTTGAACGCCTGGAAGATGAAGCCGACGCGGTCGCGGCGCAGCTTCGTCAGCTTCTTGTCCTTGAGGCCCGTCAGCTCGGTGTCGCCGATGACGGCGCTGCCGCTGGAGACGCTGTCCAGACCGGCCATGCAGTGCATCAGAGTCGACTTGCCGGAGCCCGAGGGGCCCATGATCGCGGTGAACTCGGCCTGGCGGAACTCGACGGAGACCTGGTCCAGGGCGACCACCTTGGTCTCGCCCTGTCCGTAGACCTTGGAGAGGTCCGTGGCGCGGGCTGCCGCCACTCCGGTGCGGGCTGCGGCGGTGGCGCCGGCGTAGGTGGTGGTCGTCACGGGCGGGTGCTCCTGTCGGGACGGGTGTGAACTTCGGGACCCCCTCATCCTCCAGCCTCGTCCGCGTCGGCGGATCAGCCCCCGTGCTCGTTTCCGGGACAGCCTTGCGAGGTAGTGCGGCGCCCTCCGGTCCTCCTTGGGTATGACGGCGACCCTGATACAGGGTCCACCCGTGAGTGGACACGGCCTTGGTACGGCCTCGGGGACGGAGCCGGGAACGGCGTCGTGAGCGGCGCCGGGAGCGGGGCGCGGGGCGGCGTTCCGGGGCGGACTCAGGCCAACGGCGACTTTCCGTCATTCCGTGCACCCCGGACACCCCTGGGCGGGGGGCTCTCAAGAGGGGCGTGAGCCGCTGACGCTCCCTCAGTTGCCCATAAAATAAGACAACATCGAGTCGTCGTTCCGCTATTCGGGGGACGGCGCTGGATAGGCTCGTCCCCGCGCCCTGGGGAGGGCCGCACGCGCGCGGACACGCACGAAAGCGGCTCAGGAGCCGGTGCCCGGATGGTGGAATGCAGACACGACGAGCTTAAACCTCGTTGGCCCTCGGGCCGTGCCGGTTCGAGTCCGGCTCCGGGCACCTACCGCTTCGCGCTTGACCTGCGAGAAAACAGCCCCGAGTGCCCCGCGCGACGATACGGCCCGGCCCTCGGCGCCCCCTCGGCCAGCCGCTAAGCGGAACCTCATGGGTGGGGTCGGATAACACCGTGAAGCCCCTCTATTCGGGCACCCCTTTGAAGGCGCCCGAAGTAGGCCGGAAAAAGCCGGTGAGTCGCATTCCGTTTGCGGAGATCGGCGAAGATGCGCGGCTTCCTCCGCGCACCCCTGTGGGGGCACGTATTCTGCCCGGTCCCGCGCAGCCTCCCACACCGGAGGCCCGCCCGGCAGGCGGACGCGGACAGGGCACGGCGCCCCCTCCGCTCCCCGGTCTCGGATCCCCGTCGTCAGTCCTGGGAGAGCACCACGGCCGTGTAGGGGCCCAGGCCCGTGCCGCCCGAGCAGGGCATGCCGTCGCGGGGGCGGGCACCGGCGGCGAGGTCGTGCGCGGGGTGACCGGCGAAGGCGGGGTCGTAGCCGGGCCAGTCGGTGTTGAGGCGGACCCGCCAGGTGCCCTCGCGGGGCAGGCCGATCACGTAGTCCCCGTACGCGCGGTGACCGAAGTTGGCGAGGACGACGGTGCTGTCCCGGGGGCCGCCGTGGTGCCAGCGGTGGTACGCGAGCACCTTGTCGGTGTCGTTCACGTGGTGGACCGTGACGTGTCCGCCCCGCAGCCCCGCCGTGGTGCCCCGCAGGTCGCGGCGCAGGGCGATCAGGTCGCGGTAGAGGGCCACGATGCCCGCGAAGCGCTCGGCCCGCGACCAGTCCAGTGGGTCCTGGTCGTCGAACCAGCGGTCCTCCAGGAACTCCTGGCCCTGGAAGAGCATCGGGATGCCGGGCGAGGTCAGCACGAGCGCGGCGCCCAGTGTGGAGCGCTTCTTGGACCACCAACTGTCGGCGTTGCCCGGCCAGATCTCCTCCGGGACGCGTGCGTGCCCGTTGGCGACCTCGTCGTGCGACTCCGTGTAGACGACGCGCCGTAGCGCGTCGTCCCCGTAGCGGTGCTCGACGGCGGCCCGCACGGCGTGCATGTCGCGCTCCGCGTCGTCGGCCGCGATCACCGCGCGCCGCACGGGGTGGACGAACCCCGCGTCCCACTGCGCGTCGAAGCCCGCGCCGTGCGGTGTCCCCGTGGTGAGGCGGGGATCGTCGCGGAGGTCCTCGGCGATGCTCAGCTTCCAGGGCTGACGGCGGTCGATCTCGTCGTTGATCCAGCGCATCAGCGCCCAGCCGTCCCCCAGTTCGGCCCCCGGGTCGCCCCCGCCCCCGTGCACGTTGCGCAGGTACGCGGTGGCGTCCCAGCGCAGGCCGTCCATCCGGTACTCCTCCAGCCAGTGCAGCGCGTTGTCGCGCAGGAACCGGCGCACCTCTGGGCGCCCGAAATCGGGCCGGGTGTCGCCCCAGGGGGTGCGGGCGCGCCAGTCGTTGTAGAAGTAGACGCCGCCCCCGTCCCCCTCGTGCCAGCCGTCGTACCGCCACAGGTGGAGGTCACCCGGGCCGAGGTGGTTGTAGACGACGTCCAGGAGCACCGCGATGCCCAGGCCGTGGGCACGCGCCACGAGTTCCTTGAGCCCGTCAGGGCCGCCGAGGTCGGTCTCCACGGCGAACGGCATCGACGGGTTGTAGCCCCACGAGAAGCCGCCCGGGAACTCGGCGGGCGGCATCAGCTCGATCGCCGTCACGCCCAGCGCCGCCAGGTGGGGAAGGCGCTCGATCGCGTCGGCGAACCGCCCCGGGCCGCCGCCCGGCTGGTCGTTGAACGTGCCCACGTGCAGCTCGTAGACGACGAGTTCGTCCCAGGGAGGGGTGCGGTACGGGCGCGGGTCGCTGTCCCGCGCGCCCTCCATGGCCCCCTCCCGGGTCTCCCAGCGCGCCCAGTCGAACTCCGTGCCCCGTACGACGGAGTTGCCCAGCGAGCCCGTCATCGCGGAGGCGTACGGGTCGGGGCGGCTCAGGGCCGTGCCGTCGGGCGCCGTGAGCGTGTAGCGGTACTCGTCGCCGCGCGTCACGCCCGGCACGTCGGCCGACCAGTGGCCGCCCGCCTCGGCCGCGAGCGGCACGCCGGGCAGCGCCCAGCGGCTGAACGTCCCCGTGACGGCGACGGCCCGCGCGTGCGGCGCCCAGACGCGGAAGGCGCAGCCGCCCTCGTAGGGGAGCGCCCCCATGCCCGTACGGGACGAGGGCGAGGGCGGCTCGGGGAACGGGGGCGGGCCCGCGAAGCCGCCCTCCCGCCGGGAATGCGGTTCCCCTGGGGACCGCGGTTCCCCTGGGGACCGCGGCGCTGGACCGGTCATCGGCGCGCCCCCTCACACGTCGAACGTCAGGGCGCGCCGCACCAGGTCCAGGGTCTCGTCCGCCCAGCCGACGATGCCCAGGCCCGGCGTCAGGTTCCCCGGGGGCCGGTTGACGAGGGTGTCGCGGCGGACGAGCCGCGCGAAGTCCACCCGTACCGGATCGGGCCGCACCGCCTTCCCGAGCGGCCCCCGGAACTCGACCCCCGCCAGCCGCATCACGTCGATCAGCTCCTGCGCGAGGATCCCGTACCCCACCGTCGTCGGATGGACCCCGTCCAGCGAGAACAGGCCGCCGTCGGCGCGGTGGTGGCCGTCGCTCAGGAGGAAGTGCGAGTTCGGCACGGGCGCGAGCGCCTGCACCTCGGGCGGCAGCGGATACGGGCGCCACCACGGGGGGCGGGCCTCCTCGTCCTCCGCGTAACGGCGCGAGGCCAGCCGGTCCATCAGGCCCGCCGTGTCCAGCAGATACCAGTCCTTGCCGCCCGTCCTGGCCTTCCTGACCACCTCGGCGAGGGAGTCGTTGTACTGGTCGACGGCGGCGTCGACGGCGCGCGCCTCCTCGCCCGTCAGATGCGGGTCGCGGCGCACGTCGAAGTCGCTGTCGCTGATCCACGGGCGGGTGTAGTACGCGAAGTAGGCCGAGCCCGGCTCGGACTTGCCCGCCACCCCCCGGGCGATCGGCGCGATCGTCACATGCGGCACCGTGCACCAGATGACGTGCCGCGCCCTGACCGCGTGGACGCGCGCCGCGACCTCCCGCAGCTCGGCCTCGAAGTGCTCGGGCCGCCACACGGTGAACTCCTTCTTGCGCTCCAGGTCGTCATAGCCCTCGCCGCTCCACGCGACGCGCAGTCCGATGACCGAGGACAGCGCGTTGTTGGCGCCCAGGAACACGATCAGCGTCTCGATGCCGTGGTCCGGGTCGGGGCCCCTGCCCTCCGCCCTGCCGCCCGCGCCGCCGCCCTCGCCCGTGTCCTCGCCCAGCAGCGCCGCCGCGCCGAGCTGCGTCAGGGCGCCGGCCGCCTCGGGGCGGGTGGGCAGCACGCGCAGGGCCGCGCGCTCACCGGCGTTCGCGACGACCTGCCGCACCACGTCGTCGGCGGGCTTCTCGATCATGCGGCGGCACACGTCGGCCGACTTGTCGAGCGCGTCCCGCAGGTCCCAGCCGAACACGGCGAGGTTGTGGTTGACGGCCGTCGTGTGCGGCACGGCGGTGCCGGGCCCGCGCTCCCAGTAGTCCTCGACCCGGTCCATGAAGCCTCGGGCCCGGAAGAGCGCAGGGGCGACCTCCCACCAGTCCACGTCCCGCCCGTAGCGCTCCTCCAGGTCGCGCAGCAGCAGCTCGATGTTGACGGGCAGGCCGCCCCGCCCGTTGTACGAGGGGCAGCGGAAGGTGTCGGCGCAGCCCAGCTCGCGGGCGATCAGCGCCGGATAGGACAGGTCGGTGAGGAAGACGGCACCGCTCTGGAAGCCCTGCGTCAGCGAGTCGCCGATCGTCACCAGCCGGTGCCGGGGCTCGCCCCGCCACGAGACGGTGACGGGCACGCCCATGGTGGGGTCGGAGTACGGCTCCCGGGAGCCCTGACGGTGTACGGAACTGTCCATGGCACGTCCTCGGCTCCCGGCTCGGCGGGACCTCTCCCGTAAGCGCCCCGCGCCCGTAGGGGTCCCGTACCAGAGGGCGGGGGAGTGCGGGAGACCGCGCGGAGGGAACTACGCAAAAACCGGCCCCCGTCCGCCCCGTCACCCGCACCACCTCCGCCCCGTCACCCTCGCGACGTGCTCGCCGCACCGCCGCGGCGCCGTCCCGTCGCCGCGGCTCCTTCCATCCGTGCAGCTAAGAGCGCTCCTCGCGCCCGTCAAGGCCCCGTCCGGCCCCTCTTGGCCCCGCTCGGCCCCGTGAGAGGGGGCCTGGGCGGTGGGTACGTTCGCGCCGAGGGGGGCCCGACCGGCGGGGACGGCGGGCGGGCCCCCGGACCCGGCCTCTCCGCTCGTCGGCAGCGGCTCCGCCGGGCGGGCCACGGAGGGAGGCTGATGTGATCAGCGCTGCCATGGCCGAGGCCCTCGCCGTGCTGGCCGCCCCGGGGGCGCACCCGCCACGGCTGCCCCTCACGGCCTTCACCCGCGCGCTGCGCCTGGACGGGCTGGCCGTCTCCCTGTGCGACGACGTCGGCAGGCCCCAGACCGTCGCGTACGACACGGAGCGCGCGGCGCTCCTGGAGGACGCGCAGTTCACGCTGGGGGTGGGGCCCAGCGAGGAGGCCGTGAAGGGCGGCGTACGCGTCATGGTGGAGGACATCGGCGGCGTCGACCCGGCCCGCTGGCCCGGCCTCCCGCCCCTCGCGGACGCGCTGACGGTACGGTCCGTGTTCGCCTTCCCCCTGCGCGTCGGCGCCGTCAACGTCGGCGTCCTCACCGGCCACAGGACCCGCCCAGGGCCCCTGGGACGCCAGCCGACGGACGACGCGCTGGCCCTCGCGGGGGCGCTCGTGCTGCCGCTCGTGGACTGGGCCATCCGAATCGACGAGCACGGCGTCGGCCATGTGGACGAGGAGTCCCTACTGCACCACGCGGAACTTCACCAGGCCACGGGCGTGGTCACGGCCCAGCTCGGCATCTCCCCGGAGCAGGCCCTCCTACGGCTGAGGGCGCACGCCTTCCGGCACGGCCTGCCGCTGCGCGAGGTCGCAGGCCAGGTGGTCGCCCGGCGGCTGGTCCTGTCCGGGCACGGCGACGACCTCGGCAGCACGGGCGGCGGCTCCCGGCGGAACCGGTGCGACCCCGATACGCCGCAGTGAACGCCGGGCCCCTCGGGGGCGCCGGAGCGCGTGCGCGGGGTACGGCGGGCTGAGGCCGGGGGCATGTGCCACTGTCGGCGCGTGCGAATGGTTCGTTTCCCTTGGGGAACCAGCCAAGCATCGCCATGGTGCGCGCCCGTCGCCCCGGACCCCGGTGATCTTCTGGGCTTATTCTTGGATGCGTCGTCCGGCCGCGGGACCGCGGCCCGGACGACGC
>NZ_JBSHAO010000014.1:0-71837 GCF_053611545.1 Streptomyces sp. NPDC054796
CCCGGGAGCTTGTGCTCCCGGGCCCGGCCCTTGTCGTGGCTCACGCAGCCTCAGCCGCGCCCCGTGAGGGGAATCAGTTGTCGTCCTCGTCGATGAGGAAGCCCCGCATCGGCGAAGGCGCCTGCTGCGTCGGCTGGGGCCCGCCCTGGGGGCGGACCGGGGCCATGGGCTGGGTCATCGCCGGGGACATCTGCTGCTGGCCGCCGCCGTACGACTGGCCACCGCCCTGCGTGTGACCGCCGTTGGCCGGACCACCGTGACCGCCCATGGTGTGGTTGTTGCCACCCATGGACTGGTGGCCGCCACCCATCCCGGCGGAGGCACCCGCACCGGCGGGCGCACCGGCCGAGGCCATCGAGGGGGACGGCGGCAGCGAGGCCGTGGCGGGAGTACGCGGCGGGGCGAGCGAGTCGTCCGCCTGGTTCTCCAGCTGACGGAGCTGGCTCTCCAGGTACGACTTCAGACGCGTGCGGTACTCACGCTCGAAGCCGCGCAGGTCCTCGACCTTCCGCTCAAGAGTCGCCCGCGCGGACTCCAGGGAGCCCATCGCGACGCGGTGCTTCTCCTGCGCGTCCCGCTCCAGCGCGTCGGCCTTGGCACGGGCGTCCCGCTCCAGACCCTCGGCGCGGCTGCGGGCCTCGCCGACGATCTTGTTGGCCTCGGAACGGGCCTCCGCGATGGCCTGGTCGGCGGTCTGCTGGGCAAGCGACAGGACGCGCGCGGCGCTGTCGTTGTTCTGCCCGCCGCCACCCGGCATCTGGAGCTGTCCACCGGGGCCGCCGGGACCGCCCGGGCCGCCCATGGGGCCGCCCTGCTGCTGGGGACCGGGGCCCTGCGGACCGCCGGGGCCCTGGGGACCGTGACCCATCGGGCCCGGGCCCTGGGGGCCGCCGGGACCGGAGGGAAGCTGCGGCTGGCCGCCGGGCAACTGGGGCGGGCCACCCATGGGACCGCCGGGGCCACCGGGACCGCCCTGCTGCTGGCCGGGCTGCCCGTGCTGACCGGGCGGCACAGGCTGCGGTCCCGATATGGCGGCGGGGACGGGGGCCCCGCCCTGCCGGTCCTGCGGTTCCTGCTTGCGCATACCGCCCTGCTGCTGGTTCTGCGCGGCGGCACGGGTGGCCGCGGCCAGTTTGGCGCGCAGATCCTCGTTCTCACGCAGCAAGCGCGTCAGTTCGGCTTCGACCTCATCGAGGAAGGCATCGACCTCGTCCTCGTCATAGCCTTCTCGGAGGCGGACGGTCGTGAACTGCTTGTTCCGCACGTCCTCGGGGGTCAGTGGCATCTCTTCACCTCAACGTAAGTCGTCGGCATATCGGCAAGACCATTTCGATCGTTCACAGCCCGGCCACGACGTTGATCAGGATGTAGACGATGATCATGAGCACGAAGAAGGACAGGTCGAGCGCCACGCCCCCGAAGCGCAGCGGCGGGATGAACCGCCGCAGAAGCTTGAGTGGCGGATCGGTGACAGTGTAGGTGGCCTCCAGAACGACCACCATCGCCTTGCCGGGTTGCCATGAGCGGGCGAACTGGAAGACGTAGTCCATCACCAGCCGGAAGATCAGCACGAGCATGAAGCAGTACAGCGCGATTTGGACCACGTCGAATGCGGTTCTCATCTGCGCTGCCCTCTCCCCTTGCCTGTTGGCTCTCGTGCGGCCTCACGGCCCGTTCCCTTGATCCTGCGTCCTGCGTCTCAGCTCTGGTTGAAGAACCCGCCCTCTGCGATGCGGGCCTTGTCCTCCGCCGTGACATCGACGTTAGCAGGAGACAGCAGGAACACCTTCTGCGTCACGCGCTCGATGCTGCCATGCAAACCGAAGACTAGACCGGCCGCGAAGTCGACAAGTCGCTTCGCGTCTGTGTCATCCATCTCGGTGAGATTCATGATCACCGGCGTGCCCTCGCGGAAGTGTTCCCCGATGGTACGGGCCTCGTTGTAGGTCCGGGGGTGAAGTGTGGTGATCCGGTACGGCTCCCGTTCGGACACGACCTTGGGCATGATCACCGGTGCGCTCTTCTCCAGATTCTGGCGTTCAGGTGTGATGGATGACACGGGAGCAATTCTCCCGGATCGTCCGCTTTCTGTAGCTGCCGCCGGGGGCGGCGACGGCTCGCGCTCCCGCTGAGCCGGGGGGTGCATGACCCTCACGGACTCGTCGGGCTCGGTCTTTTGCAGGGAGTGATGTGACTGGTGCGGTTCATGCCGCCGACGGTCCCGCTCGGGCTCAGGCTCGGGCTCGAACTCGTCGTCGGGGTCAAACCCCGGGCCGTCGTACCCATCGTCCTCCACGAGGCCGAGGTAGACCGCCATCTTGCGCATAGCGCCGGCCATTCTCTGCGTCCTCCGCTCTGTGGTGGGTCCCAGCCTCCGTCGGGAAAACCCCAGACTCCGTCACCGGTGGCCTTGGATCCACGCGGCCTCTCCGCCCGGTCTGCCGGACCGACGGAAATGACCATATTTTCTGCTGTGGTCCGACTTGCTTCGCGACGTTACCGGAGCCGGGGTCGGTCTCCGAGTACCGCACTGCCGACACGTACATGTGTCGCACCGGCAGCCACCGCCTCTTCGAGATCCGCACTCATCCCTGCTGACACCATGTTCGCAGCAGGATGCGCCGCTCGCAGGCCGCTTGAGATTTCCCTCAGCCGCTCGAAGGCGGACCCCGGACGGCCCGCGTAGGGCCCCTCCAGGGGCGCCACGGTCATCAGGCCCGCGAGCCGCAGCCCGTCGGCCTCCGCCACGGCGTCGGCCAGCCCCTCCACCGCGTCGGGGGCCACACCGCCCCTGCTGCCCAGGGAGCCTGACGGGGCGTCGAGCGCGACCTGGATCAGGCAGCCCAGCTCGCGCCCCGCACGCCCGGCCGCGCCCGCGAGCGAGGTCACAAGACGGGGCCTGTCCACGGAGTGGACGAAGTCGGCGTAACCGGCCACGGAACGGGCCTTGTTCGTCTGGAGCTGGCCGACGAAGTGCCACCGGAGCCCGAGACCGGCGCACTCGGCCGCCTTGGGAGCCGCGTCCTGGTCCCGGTTCTCCGCGACGTGCGTGACCCCCAGCTCGGCCAGCAGCCGCACATCGCTCGCGGGGTAGGTCTTGGTGACCACGATCAGTGTGACGTCACCGGGTTCGCGCCCCGCCGCGACACATGCGCCGTCGATGCGCTGCTCCACTCGGGCGAGGTTCTCGGCGAGTTCGGCCTTACGGGCCGTGAGATCCGTCATGGCTCAGCTCGCCTCCCACCACACGTAGCTCGCGAGGCGTCCCGTCGTCTTCTCCCTGCGGTACGAGAAGTGGTCCTCGGACTCCAGCGTGCAAACGGAAGACTGTTCCCATCTTGTGACGCCCAGCGCCGTGAGCTGAGCCCGTACGCCCGCGGGGGTGTCGATCGCGGGAGTGCCCCAGCTCGTAGTGGCGTACGCCTCCGGGACGACGGCGGCGACCTCGTCGCGCATCCGCTCCGGCACCTCGTAGCAGCGCCCGCAGACAGCGGGCCCCGTTCGGGCGAGCATGCGCTCCGGACGGGCACCGAGCCGTGTCATCGCCTCGACGGCGGCGGGGACCACTCCGGCGACCAGCCCTGGCCGCCCGGCGTGCGCGGCGCCGACGACGCCCGCGACGGGGTCGGCCAGCAGCACCGGCGTGCAGTCGGCGGTGAGGACGGCGAGGGCCAGGCCCTCACGGGCCGTCACCACCGCGTCCACGGGGGGCGCTTCCGCACCCTCCGCCGTCTCCCAGGGTCCTTCGACCTCGGCGACGTCGCGGCCGTGCACCTGGTTCATCCAGACCACGCCGCCCGGGTCAAGGCCGAGTTCCTTGGCCGCGCGCTCGCGGTTGGTCCGTACGGCCTCCGGGTCGTCGCCGACCGCGCCGCCGAGATTGAGTGCCGCATACGGAACGGCGCTCACCCCGCCCCACCTGTCGGTGAAGGCGAAGTGCGCGCCGCTCGCTGTGTCGTGTCGCGCTATCACTTCAAGAAGTCCGGCACATCCAGCTCCTCGGCCTGGCCGTCGGTGTACGGACGGGCCGGCGGGACCTGCGGGGCGCCGGTCGGGGGCGGCGGGACCTCGCTGACCGGGGAGGGCTCGGGCGCCGGGGCCGGCGGGGGCTCCTCCTCACGGGTGACGGAGCCGAGGCCGCCGAACGAGGGGCGCTCGCCGTCGCTCTCGGGCGCGGAGTAGGAGGACGAGGAGGCCGGCGCTGCCTCCTCCCTGCTGCTGTGCGAACCGAGCGCCTTCTCGCGGTTCTTGGACGGGGGCTGCCCGCCGTCGAACCCGGCCGCGATGACGGTGACCCTGACCTCGTCGCCGAGCGCGTCGTCGATGACGGCGCCGAAGATGATGTTGGCCTCGGGGTGTGCGGCCTCGCTCACGAGCTGGGCGGCCTCGTTGATCTCGAAGAGACCGAGGTCGGAACCGCCGGAGATGGAGAGCAGTACGCCCCGCGCGCCGTCGATGGACGCCTCCAGGAGTGGCGAGGAGATCGCCATCTCCGCGGCGGCGACGGCGCGGTCGTCCCCGCGTGCCGAGCCGATGCCCATCAGCGCGGAGCCCGCCTCGGACATCACGGACTTGACGTCGGCGAAGTCCAGGTTGATGAGCCCCGGGGTGGTGATGAGGTCGGTGATGCCCTGGACGCCGGACAGCAGCACCTGGTCGGCCGACTTGAAGGCGTCGAGCACGCTGACCTGGCGGTCCGAGATGGACAGCAGCCGGTCGTTGGGGATGACGATGAGGGTGTCGACCTCGTCGCGCAGCCCCGCGATGCCGTCCTCCGCCTGGTTGGCGCGGCGGCGGCCCTCGAAGGTGAAGGGGCGGGTCACGACGCCGATCGTCAGGGCGCCGAGCGAGCGGGCGATGTTCGCGACGACGGGGGCGCCACCGGTGCCGGTGCCGCCGCCCTCGCCCGCGGTCACGAAGACCATGTCGGCCCCCTTGAGGACCTCCTCGATCTCCTCACGGTGGTCCTCTGCGGCCTTGCGGCCGACATCGGGGTTGGCGCCCGCGCCGAGGCCGCGAGTCAGCTCGCGGCCCACGTCGAGCTTGACGTCGGCGTCGCTCATCAACAGGGCTTGCGCATCGGTGTTGATCGCGATGAACTCGACGCCCTTGAGACCGACCTCGATCATCCGGTTGATGGCATTCACGCCACCGCCGCCAATGCCGACGACCTTGATGACTGCGAGGTAGTTCTGCGGTGCTGCCACGTCGAAGGCCTCTCGCCTCGAGTTACGTATCCCTGTGGGGCGGTCCGAACGCCGACCCGAACCCTAAGCGTGAAGTTTAGGGTTACCAGTGCCTGTCTTCCTTGGACTCTTAGGAACGGACACTAAGTCGACAAGTGGTGGGTGTTCAACGAACACGCCGAACCTCCCGTTTTTCTTTTCACCCTATGTGATCAGGCCCTGAGCCGGTGATCCAGGGTGCTGGCCTGCGCTGACGTCCGTCAACCGACAAGACCGCACCATACGCGGCTGAGCCGGACCTGTGTGGACCCCCGCCGGGAGTACGGAGGTTATCCCCCAGGTGTACGCACAGTCCCGCGAGAACAGGCCAACCCGGCGCCGAAGCCGACCCTGGCCTGCACGGACGTCTTCTCAACTTCCGGAAGCCGCGGGCGCGCTGGGAACGCTCACATCGAAGTGCCGGGCCTCTTTCGCGGCTTTCATGAGGGCCGTCAGAGTCTTCGCCTTCGCCTCGCCGCGTTCGGCGCTTCCCCACAGAACGGTGCGTCCGCCCTTCAACTGGAGGGTGATGGCGTCATACGAACGGACGCGGATGACGCGCGTGTCGCGGTGCACGGATTCGGGGAGAGCCGCCGCCGCCTTCACGGCTTCCTTGCGGAGCCGGGTCGCTCCGAAGTGCCGCAGTGAGGGTGACTTCGCCACTTCCATGTCCAGAAGCGGAACCCCCTTGGGGGGCTTGGGCACTGTGGCGAATCGCACGCCTTCGGCGTCCACTTCGACGTATTTTCCGGCCTTTTTCAAGGCCAGTTCGGGCTTCCTTTCTGTCACTTTCAGCCCGATCCCGTGCGGCCATGCCCGTACGACGTCCGCCTCGGCGATCCGCGGAAGGCGCTTCTCCAGCCTCCGCTCGACGGCGGCCCTGTCGACGGAGATCACGGGCGCGCCGAGGGGCACGTCGGCCGCGGCCCTGACCTGCCGCTCCGTCAGGACCCGCGTGCCGTCCACGCCGACGCGCTCCACCCTGAGCCAGTCGGAGCCGTAGAGCGCCCAGACCCCGAAGCCGCTCAGCGCGAGCGCGAGGACGAGCAGCAGGACCAGCGCGCGGCGGCCTGGCAGCCGCAGCCGGCGGCCCCCCGGCAGGCGCAGCCGGCGCGGCGCCCGCTGTACGGACGGGGCCCGGCCGGGTTCCGACGGGGGGCGCGCCGGGGGCGCGCCTTCGCCCTCGCGCCGGCGCTGGCGCCGGTCGGCGGTCTTCGTCGGTCCGGCCACGCTTCCCTGCCTTCTCTCAGGCTCCCCGGCGTGCCGCGATTGCCTCGTGCACCATGCCGACGAGCAGCTCGTCCGCGTCCCGGCGGCCGAACTCGGCCGCCGCACGCGCCATGTCGTGCAGCCGGTGCGGGTCGGCGAGGATCGGGAGCACGTTGCTCTGGATCCACTCCGGGGTCAGCTCGGCGTCGTCGACGAGCAGTCCGCCGCCCGCCTTGACGACCGGCTGGGCGTTCAGCCGCTGTTCGCCGTTGCCGATGGGCAGCGGGACGTAGGCGGCGGGCAGCCCGACGGCCGACAGCTCCGCGACGGTCATCGCGCCCGCTCGGCAGAGCATCATGTCCGCCGCCGCGTACGCGAGGTCCATCCGGTCCACATACGGTACCGGCACATACGGCGGCATTCCGGGCATGTTGTCGATCTGCGGCAGTTCGTTCTTCGGGCCCACCGCGTGCAGGATCTGGATGCTGGCGCGCTGGAGGTGCGGCACGGCCTGCTGCACGACCTCGTTCAGCCGCCGCGCGCCCTGGGAGCCGCCCGTGACGAGCAGCGTCGGCAGATTGGCGTCGAGCCCGAAGGCGGCCCTCGCCTCCGGCCTGGCCGCGGCGCGGTCCAGGGTGGCGATGTTGCGGCGCAGCGGGATGCCGACGTAGCGCGCGTTGCGCAGCTTGTTGTCCGGGGTCGAGACGGCGACGTGGCGTGTGTAGCGCGAGCCGATCTTGTTGGCCAGCCCCGGCCGGGCATTGGCCTCGTGCACGACGATGGGGACGCCGAGCCGCTTGGCCGCCAGGTAGGCGGGGAGGGCGACGTAGCCGCCGAAGCCGACGACGCAGTCCGCCTTGGTGCGCTCCAGTACCTGCTCGGTGGCCTTGATCGTGCCGCGCAGCCGCCCCGGCACGGTGATCAGTTCCGGGGTGGGTTTGCGCGGCAGGGGCACGGCCGGGATCAGCTCCAGCTCGTAGCCACGCTCGGGCACGAGCCGGGTCTCAAGGCCGCGCTCCGTGCCGAGGGCCGTGATCCCCACGGTCGGGTCCTGCCTGCGCAGGGCGTCCGCGAGGGCGAGCGCGGGCTCGATGTGGCCGGCGGTCCCCCCACCGGCGAGTACGACGTGCACCCTAATTCACCGCTCTCCGGACGGCGGCCTTCCGGCTCGCCGTCTCATCGTTATCCATCTCACCCCTGCCAGCCTTTTCCGCAGAACAGGCTGCCGCATGTCCAGTGCCGCCCGCGCCGCCGGGTCGCTGCGCGCGAAGGCGATCAGCAGCCCGATGGCGAACATCGTCGGCAGCAGGGCCGAGCCTCCGTAGGAGAACAGCGGGAGCGGGACACCGGCGATCGGCAGCAGGCCGAGCACCGCACCGATGTTGACCACGGCCTGCGCCGTGATCCAGGTGGTCACGCCTCCCGCGGCATACCTCACGAAGGGCTCCTCCGTGCGTCCGGCCACGCGGATACCCGCATAGCCTAGAGCCGCGAAGAGGGCGAGCACCGACAGCGTCCCCGCGAGACCGAGTTCCTCCCCTGTCACGGCGAAGATGAAGTCGGTGTGCGGTTCGGGGAGTTGACCCCATTTTTCCACACTGGCACCGAGGCCCGAACCGAACCAGCCGCCTGAGGCCAGTGCGTAGATCCCGTGCACCGCCTGCCAGCACTGGTCCCCTGGCCCCGGGTCCGTCGCGCCGATACAGGCCAGGCGCGCCATGCGGTTGGGGCTGGTCCTGATGAGGAGCGCGCCGACGGCCAGCGCCGCCAGCAGCACCCCGGTGAAGAGCCGGGTGGGCGCTCCGGCCAGCCACAGCAGACCGAAGAGGACGGCCGTGAGAATGATCGCAGTGCCCATGTCGCCGCCGAGCATGATCAGCCCGAGCAGCAGGAAGGTCACCGGTACGAGCGGTACCAGCAGGTGCTTCCACTGGGTCAGCAGCCGCTTGTCGCTCTTGCGGGCCAGCAGGTCGGCGCCCCAGAGCACGAGCGCCAGCTTGGCGAACTCGCTGGGCTGGAGCTGGAAGGGGCCGCCGAGGTAGATCCAGTTCTGGTTGCCGTTCACCGCGCGCCCTATCCCCGGCACCTGGACCAGGCACATCAGGAACACGGAGGCGACGAGCAGCGGATAGGCGAGCGCCCTGTGCAGCTTGAGCGGCATCCGCGAGGCCAGGAGCAGCAGGACCGTGCCGAGTGCGGCGGCGACGAGCTGCTTGCTGAAGAAGTACGTGGAGGACAGCCCGGACTGGAGCGCCTGGATCTGGGAGGCCGAGAAGACCATCACCAGGCCGAGCACGGTGATGAGGAGGCTGCCGCCGAGGATCAGGTAGTACGCGGTGAGGGGCCGGTCCCAGGCGCGCCTGGCCCGGTCGTAGAGCCGCCGCACTCCGGCGCCGTGCCGGGTGCCGCCCTCGGCGGGGCCGCGGGGCTGCTTTACGCGGGGCGGCTTGCGGGGCGCGGGCGCGGAGGTGCGGGGGCGCGAGGAGGAACCGCCTCGCGCGGAGGAGGAGCCGGAACCGCCCGAGCGCGGCCCGCTCCCCTTCGCCGGGGCCGCTCCCCTGGAGCGCTGGGCCTCGCGCAGGAGCGGCGTGGGCGCGGTGCCGTCGGGTTCGGACGTCATCTGACGCATCCCCTCCTGGTCCCCTGGCACGGTCCATGGGGACCGGCGGGCTACTCCTCGTTGTCCGTACGGGTCGTACGGGCGGCGGGCAGTTCGCGCACTGCGGCGGCGAAGGCGTCGCCGCGTGCCTTGTAGTTGACGAACATGTCCATCGACGCGCAGGCGGGTGCCATCAGGACCGTATCGCCCGGCCTGGCCAGGCGGGCCGCTTCCGCGACCGCCGCCGCCATCGCCCCAGTGTCGGTCCGGTCGAGGTCCACCACGGGCACATCCGGGGCGTGTCGCGCCAGGGCTTCCCGGATGAGGCGGCGGTCCGCGCCGATGAGGACGGCCGCCCTGAGCCGCTTCGCCGACGCCTTGACGAGGTCGTCGAAGGCGGCACCCTTCGCCAGGCCGCCCGCGATCCAGACGATGGGGTCGTAGGCCGCGAGGGACGCCTCGGTGGCGTGCGTGTTGGTGGCCTTGGAGTCGTCCACGTAGGCGACGCCGTCCACGTCGGCGACGTGCTCGATGCGGTGCGCGTCGGGCCGGAAGGCGCGCAGCCCGTCCCGTACGGCAGCGGGCGCCACGCCGTAGGCGCGGGCCAGGGCAGCCGCCGCGAGGGCGTTGGCGATGTTGTGGGGCGCGGCGGGCGTGACGTCGCCGACCTCGGCCAGCTCCTGCGCCCGCTGCTGCCGGTCCTCGACGAACGCGCGGTCCACGAGGATGCCGTCCACCACGCCCAGTTCCCCGGGCCGCGGACTGGCCAGGGTGAAGCCGATGGCGCGGCAGCCCTCCACGACGTCGGCCTCGCGCACCAGCCGTTCGGTGACCGGGTCGGCCGCGTTGTAGACGCAGGCGACCTGGTTGCCCTCGTAGACGCGGCCCTTGTCGGCGGCGTACGCCTCCATCGAGCCGTGCCAGTCCAGGTGGTCGGGCGCGAGGTTGAGGACGGCCGCCGAGTGGGCGCGGACGCTGGGGGCCCAGTGGAGCTGGTAGCTGGACAGCTCGACGGCGAGGACGTCGTACTCCTCGTCGCCGAGTACCGCGTCCACCAGGGAGACGCCGATGTTGCCGACGGCCGCCGTGCGCAGGCCCGCCGCCTCCAGGATGGCGGCGAGCATCTGGACGGTGGTCGTCTTGCCGTTGGTGCCGGTGACCGCCAGCCAGGGCGCCGGGGTGCGCCCCGTGACGCCGCGCAGCCGCCAGGCCAGCTCCACGTCGCCCCATACGGGCACGCCCGCCGCGTCGGCGGCCAGGAAGAGGGGGCTGTCGGGCTTGAAGCCGGGGTTGGTGACGATGAGCTGGGCGCCCTCGGGGAGGGTGCGGTCGTCGCCGAGGCGGACCGTGATGCCCAGCTCCTCCAGCTCGGCGGCCTGGGCGCGCGGCCCGTCACCGTCGCCGCCGTTGACGACGGTGACCTTGGCGCCGAAGCGGTGCAGGGCCTTGGCCGCGGGTACGCCGCTGACGCCGAGGCCGGCCACAGTGACGTTACGCCCCGCCAGCTCGTCCCGGATATCAGGGATGTCCCGGATGCCGTGCGTCTCGTCGGTGCTCAATTGGTGGCCGCCCACCCGGCGTAGAAGATGCCGACACCGACGATGGCGCACATGCCCTGGATGATCCAGAAGCGGACCACGACAAGGACCTCGGACCACCCCTTCAGCTCGAAGTGGTGCTGGAGCGGCGCCATCTTGAAGACGCGCTTGCCGGTGAGCCGGAAGGAGCCGACCTGGATGACCACGGACATGGTGATCAGCACGAAGAGGCCGCCGAGGACGGCGAGCAGCAGCTCCGTACGGGAGCAGATCGCGAGCCCGGCGAGCGCGCCGCCCAGCGCCAGCGAGCCGGTGTCGCCCATGAAGACCTTGGCGGGCGAGGTGTTCCACCACAGGAAGCCGAAGCAGGCGCCCATGAGCGCGGCGGCGACGACGGCGAGGTCGAGCGGATCGCGTACCTCGTAGCAGCCCGCGCCCGCGGTGAGCGTGTTGGCGCAGGACTCCTGGTACTCCCAGATGCAGATGAAGACGTAGGCACCGAAGACCATCACCGAGGCGCCGGTGGCGAGGCCGTCGAGGCCGTCGGTGAGGTTCACGCCGTTCGACATCGCCAGGATCATGAACAGCGCCCACACCACGAAGAGCACCGGGCCGATGGACCAGCCGAAGTCCTGGGTGAAGGAGAGCTTCGTGGAGGCGGGGGTCTGGCCCCGCGCGTCGGCGAAGTTCAGCGAGAGCACCGCGAAGGCGATGCCGACGATGAGCTGGCCCGACATCTTCGCCTTGGCGCGGAGGCCGAGGCTGCGCTGCTTGACGATCTTGATGTAGTCGTCGAGGAAGCCGACGAGGCCCATGCCCGCGAAGAGGAAGAGCACCAGCACGCCGGAGAAGGTGGGCTGGTTCCCGGTGAGCAGCTTCGTCAGCGCGTACGCGAACAGCGTCGCCAGGATGAAGGCGATGCCGCCCATCGTGGGCGTGCCGCGCTTGCTGTGGTGGTCCCGGGGGCCGTCGTCGCGGATGAACTGCCCGTAGCCCTTGGTGGCGAGCAGTTTGATCAGCAGCGGGGTCCCGATGAGGGACAGGAAGAGTCCGATGACTCCGGAGAAGAGGATTTGCCTCATCGGGCGGCGACCTCTCCCTCGTCGCTGTCCAGCAGCGCGTTCGCGACGCGCTCCAGACCGACCGAACGGGAAGCCTTCACCAGTACGACATCCCCCGGGCGCAGTTCTGCCCGCAGCAGGTCGACCGCCGCCTCAGCGTCGGACACGTGCACCGACTCCTCACCCCACGAACCCTCGTTCTTGGCACCCATGTCGAGCCAGCCGGCCTCCCGGCCGCCGACCGCCACGAGCTTGCTGACGTTGAGCCGGACGGCCAGCCGTCCGACCGCGTCGTGCTCGGCGAGCGCCTCGTCGCCCAGCTCGGCCATCTCGCCCAGCACCGCCCAGGTGCGCCGCCCCGAGCCCATCGCGGCCAGCGCGCGCAGCGCGGCCCGAGTGGAGTCCGGGTTGGCGTTGTAGGCGTCGTTGACGACCGTGACGCCGTCGGCGCGCTCGGTGACCTCCATGCGCCAGCGGGAGAGCGTGCCCGCTTCGGAGAGCGCTTCCGCGATCTCCCCGGCGGGCATGCCCAGTTCGTGGGCGACGGCGGCAGCGGCGAGCGCGTTCGACACGTGGTGCTCACCGTACAGCCGCATGGTCACGTCACCGCACCCGGTGGGTGTGTGAAGGGTGAAGGCGGGCTGTCCGCTCCCGGTGAGCCGGACGTTCTCGGCGCGTACGGCCGCGTCGGCCGCCTCGCCGAAGAGCACGACGCGGGCACGGGTGCGCGGTGCCATGGCGCGTACCAGCGGGTCGTCGGCGTTGAGCACGGCGACGCCGTCGGGCGGCAGCACCTCCACCAGCTCGCCCTTGGCCTCGGCGATCTGCTCGCGTCCGCCGAACTCCCCGATGTGCGCGGTGCCGACGTTCAGCACGACGCTGATGCGGGGCGGGGTGAGCCCCGCGAGGTAGCGGATGTGGCCGATGCCGCGGGCGCCCATCTCCAGCACGAGGTGACGGGTGTTCCGGTCGGCGCGCAGCGCGGTGAGCGGCAGCCCGATCTCGTTGTTGAAGGAGCCGGGCGGCCAGACCGTGGGACCGATGCGCTCCAGCAGCTGGGCGATGAGGTCCTTGGTGCTGGTCTTGCCCGCCGAGCCCGTGAGCGCCACGACCTCAGTGCCCAGCGCCTCGGTGGTGTGCCGGGCGAGGGCGCCGAGGGCCGCGGTCACGTCGTCGACGACGATAGCGGGCACCCCGACGGGGCGGGTGGCGAGCACGGCTGTGGCACCGGCCTCGACGGCGGTGTGCGCGTAGTCGTGGCCGTCGACGCGTTCTCCCGCGAAGGCGGCGAAGAGGCTGCCGGGGGCCACTTCCCTTGAGTCGATGACGACGGGCCCGGTGACCTGGGCTTCAGGATCCGGTATGTCGTACTGCTGTCCGGAGACGACAGCGGCGATGTCGGCGAGTGAGAGGGGGATCATCGGTCTCAGGCGTCTGTCCGGTGGTCAGGGGTGCTGTGCGGGGCGTCGCCGAGCCGCTTGTGCTCGATGGCGTCCCGCAGCACCCGCTTGTCGTCGAAGGGGCGTACCACTCCGGCGATGTCCTGGCCCTGCTCGTGGCCCTTGCCCAGGACGAGCACGGTGTCTCCGGGCTCGGCTCGGGCGACGGCCGCTGCGATCGCGGCTGCCCGGTCCTCTTCGACCAGGACGGTGCCGCGCTCGTAGGCGGGCACCTCGGCGGCGCCCGCGAGCATGGTGGCGAGGATCGCGAGGGGGTCCTCGGAGCGGGGGTTGTCTGAGGTCAGCACGGCGGTGTCGGAGAGCCGTGCCAGCGCGGACCCCATGGCGGTGCGTTTGTGCGGATCGCGGTCACCGCCGCAGCCGAGCACGGCGTGCACGCTGCCTTCGGTGACCTTGCGGATGGCGTAGAGGACGGACTCGACGGCGTCGGGCTTGTGCGCGTAGTCGACGACGGCGAGGTAGTCCTGACCGGCGTCGACGCGCTCCAGGCGGCCCGGGACGCCGGGTACGGCCGCGACGCCGTCGGCCGCGGTCTGCGGGTCGATGCCGGCGGAGACCAGGGCCACGATGGCGGCGAGCGCGTTGGCGACGTTGAACGGGCCCGGCAGCGGCGCCGCTGCCCGCACGCTCTCGCCCTTGGGCCCGACGGCGGTGAAGACCGAGCCGAGCGGGCCCACCTCCACGTCCGAGGCACGCCAGTCGGCGTCGGGGTGG
Organism: Streptomyces sp. NPDC054796; assembly: GCF_053611545.1. Taxonomy (NCBI): domain Bacteria; kingdom Bacillati; phylum Actinomycetota; class Actinomycetes; order Kitasatosporales; family Streptomycetaceae; genus Streptomyces; species Streptomyces sp. NPDC054796. The sequence goes on from NZ_JBSHAO010000014.1 coordinate 13,807, forward strand.
CCCTCGGCCGAGAAGGTGGTGACGGGGACCTCGGACTCGCTGATCAGGCGGTAGCCGTACTCGTCGTCGAAGTTGACGACACCGGCCCGCGAGCGGGCCGTGGTGAAGAGCTGCCGCTTGGCCTGGAAGTAGTCCTCCATGTCCGGGTGGAAGTCCAGGTGCTCGGGGCTGAGGTTGTTGAAGACGGCGATGTCGAAGACACAGCCGTCGACCCGCCCGAGCACCAGCGCGTGGCTGGAGACCTCCATGGCCACCGAGGTGACCCCGCGCTCGCGCATCACGGCGAACAGTGCCTGGAGTTCGGTGGCCTCGGGGGTGGTGCGCTCGGACTTGACGCGCTCGTCGCCGATGCGGGACTCGACGGTGCCGATCAGCCCGGTGAGCCCCCCGTCCTTCTCCTCCGCCTTACGGAGCCCGCCGTCGATCAGATAGGCGGTGGTGGTCTTGCCCGAGGTGCCGGTGATGCCGATCTGGAGGAGGTCCTTGCCCGGCTCGCCGTAGACGGTGGCGGCGAGTGCGCCCATCCGGCCGCGCGGGTCCGGCACGGTCAGCACCGGGAGCCCCGTCGCCGCGGCCCGCTCGGTGCCCGCGGGGTCGGTCAGCACCGCGACGGCGCCCAGGCCGGCGGCCTGGGTGGCGAAGTCGGCACCGTGGAAGCGGGCGCCGGGGAGCGCGGCGTAGATGTCCCCGGGGCGTACCGCACGCGAGTCGTGGGTGATGCCGGTCGCGGCGGCGTCGCCCCCGGGTGCCTCCGCACCCAACTGCCGGGCCAGCTCCGCGAGCGGAACCGGGCGCACATGTGTGGGGCGGGGCGGACCTGGGTAACTCTGATCAGCTTGTGGCACGGCGGTGAGCGTACCGGGCGGACCGGGCGTGCCGCGAAGCGAGGGGCGCGCCGCGTCTGGATCGTCCTGGTGGTTGCACTGATCGCTAGTGATCGTTCTCACGCGGTTGGCTTCCGTTCACTTCCGTCAGTCGGCGGACCCGGCGAGGACCGGGAGTCTGGCGGGATCGGCGCCGGTCGGCGGGATCTGGAGGGACTTGAGGGCGAACTTCATGACCTGCTTGTAGACGGGGCCGCACACGTCGCTGCCGAAGTAGCTCCCCTTCCTCGGGTTCTGCACGGCGCAGTACACGGTCACCCGGGGCTTGTCGGCGGGCGCGAAGCCCGCGAAGGAGGACGTGTAGCCGTTGTACCTTCCCGTCTCAGGGTCCACCCGGTTGGCCGTGCCGGTCTTTCCCCCGACCCGGTAACCGGGGATCTTCGCGACGATGCCGGTGCCCTCCATGTCGTCGACGACGGATTCGAGCATCCGGGCGAGCGTCTTGGCCGTCTTCTCGCTGACGACGCGGGTCTTCTTCGCCTCCGGCGCCGCCGAGTAGCGGCCGTCGGGCCCGGTCTTTCCGCGCACGAGGCTGGGCTCGGTACGGACGCCGCCGTTGGCGATCGTGGAGTAGATGGAGGCCGCCTGGACGGCGTTGAGGGACAGGCCCTGGCCGAAGGGGATCGTGTACTGCTGCGACGCGCTCCACTTGTCCGGCTTCGCCAGCAGCCCGTCGGTCTCGCCGGGGAGGCCGAGTCCGGTGGGGCTGCCCATGCCGAACTTCCGCAGATAGCCGTAGAGGACCTCGTTGGCCTCCTTCTGCGTCTTGCCGAGCTGCTCGGTGGCGAGGATGGTGCCGATGTTGCTGGACTTGGCGAGCACCCCGTTGAGCGTGAGGTGCCAGGTGGGGTGGTCGACGTCGTCGGCGAAGGAGCGGTCGGCGCGCTTGAGCCGGTTGGGCACGGTCACCGCGGTGGCCGGGGTGGCCTTGCCCTCCTCCAGCACGGCTGCCATCGACATCAGCTTGCTGGTGGAGCCGGGCTCGAACGCGTCCTGGACGGCCGCGTTGCCCAGCGCGTCCCCGTCGGCGCCTGACAGGTCGTTGGGGTCAAAACTGGGAGCGTTGGCCATGGCCAGCAGCTCGCCCGTACGGGTGTCCTGGACGATGACGTAGCCGCGGTCGGCCTTGGACTTCTCGACCTGTTCGGTGATGGCCTGCTGCGCCGACCACTGGATGTCGCGGTCGAGGGTGAGGTCTATGTCGGAGCCCGGCTTGGCCGGTTGCTCCTGGACCCCGGCCGTGGGGACCTGACGGCCGCCCGACTGCGCGTAGGTGATCTTGCCGTCGCGGCCCGCCAGCTCCTTGTCGAGCTTGGCCTCGATGCCCGCGCCGCCCTTGCCCTCGGAGTTGACGAAGCCGAGCACGGAAGAAGCCAGCTCCTTGTTGGGGTAGACGCGTTTGGCGTGCTTCTCCTGGTAGACCCCGGCGAGCACGTTCGCGCCCTCCTTCTGGGCCGCCTTGTCGGCGAGGCCGGCCTTCAGCTCCTTGATCTTCCGCCACGCCTGGGGGGTCTGCTGGCGGGCGAGCAGGACATAGCGGGTCTTCTTCCGCTCCAGCTTCGCGGTCAGCTCCGCCTCGTCCTCGCCGACGATCGGCGCGAGCAGCGCCGCCGCCTTGGCGGGGGCGTCCTTGACGCCCGTCTGCTTGGGGGTGAAGAGGTAGGGGTCGGCGGTGATGTCGTACGCGTCGACGGTCGTGGCCAGCGCCGTGCCGTCCCGCGAGGAGACGGTGCCGCGCTCGGCCGCGAGCGGGACGGTGAGGTAGCGGTTGACCGCCGCCTTGCCCGCGAACGTGTCGGCGTCGACCGCCTGCACCTGGAGCAGCCGCACCGTGAAGGCCAGCACGACCAGGGTGAGGCCGACCGCGACCAGGCGGAGCCGGGCGCGCGGGTTCGCGAGCCGGATGGATCCGGGCTGTGCGCCGGTGCGCTGGGGCCTGGACCGGGTCTTCGACGCGGGCTTGGGCGGGGCCTTGGAGGTGCCCTTGGCCGCGGGCCGGGGTGCGCTCTTGTCCGAGGGCTGCCGGGTACGGGCGCCGGAACCGGAACCGGACCGCGGGCCAGAAGCGGACCGGGACCCTGAGCTGGAAGCGGAACCGGACCGCGAGCCGGATCCGGAGGCAGAGCCGGAGCCCGGACCCGAGCCCGAACCCGGCGAGGGGCGGGCCGTGCGCCGGGGCCCGCCCGTACGGTCGGCGCGCTCCGTGCCCGCGGGACGCGGCACCCGGCGGGAGTCCGCGCCCTTGGCACGGTCACCCTCGCGGGAGCGGTCGCGGTCGCGGGCCCGGTCGCCGTCGCCGGACCCCGAGGGGCCACGCGCCCGCCCTCGTTCCGGCCCCCGGTCCCGTCCCCTGTCCCGTCCTCGGTCTCCGTCTCGGGAGCGCTCGCTCACGGCTGCTCCTGTCCCGGCTCGCTGGTGGCAGGTTCGGGGCTGCCCTTGACGCTGCCGTCAGGGGCGAGGAAGGCGGGGTTGCCGCCGGGGACGAGGCCCAGCTTCCTGGCGCGCTCCTCCAGCTTCCCCGGCGCCGAGTAGGAGTCGACCTCCTGCTCCAGCGCCTGCTGCTCGTCCGTCAGCTCCTCGGTCTGCTTCTCCAGCTTGCTCAGCTTGAACGAACCCTGGTTGAGCGACGCGTTGAGCAGCAGCAGCGTCAGCAGCCCGGAGCCGAGGATCAGCACGACGAGCAGGACGAACGGCGCACGGGCCGCGGACGAGGTGCCCGTGGACACCATCCCCGCGAGCCGGGCCAGCCGCTGCTGTGCGGTCACGACGACCTCCCCCTTCCGGACGTTCCGCACGCTCGATGCCTTCGGCACGTTCCGCACGCGGGACCGGCGGCACCCGTGGTGCCCGCGTGCGCGGCGCCTCCGACGGCCGCTGCCGCGCCCGTCGCCTCCCGCACATCATCCGTCACGTGGCCTCCCTGACGCGCTTCGCCCCGCGCAGCCGGGCGGGTGCCGCGCGCCGGTTCTCCGCGATCTCTTCCTCGGTGGGAAGTTCGGCACCTCGGGTGAGCAGCTTGAGACGCGGCTGGTACTGCTCCGGCACGACGGGCAGTCCGGCGGGCGCCGTGCTGGCCGCGCCCGCCGCCAGCACCTGCTTGACGAGGCGGTCCTCCAGCGAGTGGTACGAGAGCACCGCGATCCGGCCGCCCACGGCGAGCGCGTCCACCGCCGCCGGCACGGCGCGCTCCAGGACGGACAGTTCGCCGTTGACCTCGATGCGCAGGGCCTGGAACGTGCGCTTGGCCGGGTTGCCGCCGGTGCGCTTGGCCGCCTGCGGCAGCGCGTCGCGGATGACCTCCACGAGGCGGGCGCTGCGGTCGAAGGGCTCCTTGGCGCGCTCCTTCACGACCGCCTCGACGATCCGCTTCGCCTGCTTCTCCTCCCCGTAGGCGCGCAGCAGCCGCACCAGATCGCCCGGCGCGTAGGTGTTGAGGACGTCGGCGGCGCTGATGCCGCGTGTCTGGTCCATCCGCATGTCCAGGGGCGCGTCCTGCGCGTAGGCGAAGCCTCGCTCTGCCTCGTCGAGCTGCATGGAGGAGACGCCGAGGTCGAACAGGACGCCCTGGACGCGCGGGGTGCCGAGCCGGTCGAGGACCTCGGGCAGCTCGTCGTAGACCGCGTGCACGAGGGTGGCGCGGTTCGCGTACGGGGCGAGCCGCTCCCCCGCCAGCCGCAGCGCCTCCGTATCGCGGTCGAGGCCGATGAGCCGGGCCGAGGGGAAGGTGGACAGCAGCGCCTCGCTGTGGCCGCCGAGGCCGAGGGTGCAGTCGACGACGGTCGCCCCCGGCTCGGCGAGCGCGGGCGCGAGCAGGTCCAGGCACCGGCGCAGCATCACGGGGTTGTGCCGGTCGCCGATGGGCCGCTGCTGCTCGTTCGTCGTCATGTGCCCTCTCAAGTCTGGCGGGCACTGCGCACATGCTTCTTGGTCCCCGCCCGCTCGAAGGGGAAGCGTCCGCCGACGCCGGGGAAGAGGCACCGGACGGCCGGGAGCGGGAGGAGGCCGAGCCGCACGTGCGCATCCGCGCACGCGAGGGGTTTCGGGGTCCGAGGGGAGTGGCACGCCTCCCACTTCGCGTCACTTTAGTGCACTCGTCCCCTCGGTCAACCAACTGGTCAGGCGCGTCTCCGCAGGTCCCGGGCAGCCCGGTCGGGGTACCCCCGGAGCCGCCCCGGCCACTGTGGGTTACCTCACAACACGCCGTGTTGACCGTTTCGCCCCTCCCCACGGCAGGCCGTACCGGCGTCCGCCCCTTACCGTCGTATGCATGCCTATATCCGCGCCGCAGCCGCTCCCCGAGCCCCACACCAACGGTGACCGCCGCGAGGGCAGCGTCACCGACCGCCTCGTCGAGGCGAACCAGCGGTACGCCGCCGGTTTCACCGACCCGGGCATGGACGCCAGGCCCGTGCTGAAGGTCGCCGTCGTCGCCTGCATGGACGCACGGCTCGACCTGCACGAGGCGCTCGGCCTCCAGCTCGGTGACTGCCACACCATCCGCAACGCGGGCGGCGTCGTCACCGACGACATCATCCGCTCCCTCACCATCAGCCAGCGCGCGCTGGGCACGCGCTCGGTCGTACTCATCCACCACACCGGCTGCGGGCTGCTCAACCTCACCGAGGACTTCCGGCACGAGCTGGAGCTGGAGGTCGGCCAGCGCCCGTCGTGGGCCGTGGAGTCCTTCAAGGACCTGGACCAGGACGTGCGCCAGTCGATGGAGCGCGTACGGACGTCGCCGTTCCTGCCGCACACCGACGATGTGCGGGGCTTCGTCTTCGACGTGACGAGCGGGCTGCTGCGCGAGATCGACCCGGACTCAGCGCCGGAGTCCGTACCCGGGTCAGCGCCCGAGATCGCTCCGGAATCGTGACGCGAGGGCCCGTCGGCGTGAAGAATGCCTGTGGGGGCACCAATTGGGGGCGCCGACCGAACGACGGGGACGGGCCGAGGAGGGCCGGGTGACGACCTATGACGATCGAGCGAACCTCAGTGATCTGAGCACCACAGCGGAGCGGGTGCGCCGCTCGGTGGAGTCCGTGATCGAGGGAAAGCCCGAGGTCGTACGGCTCTCTCTGACCGTGCTGCTGGCGGAGGGGCATCTGCTGATCGAGGACGTGCCGGGGGTGGGCAAGACGATGCTGGCCAAGGCCCTGGCCAGATCCATCGACTGCTCGGTCCGGCGCATCCAGTTCACGCCGGACCTCCTGCCGTCGGACATCACCGGCGTGAGCGTCTTCGACCAGCAGCGCAAGGACTTCGAGTTCAAGCCGGGCGCGATCTTCGCGCAGATCGTGATCGGCGACGAGATCAACCGCGCCTCGCCCAAGACCCAGTCCGCGCTGCTGGAGTCGATGGAGGAGCGCCAGGTCACCATCGACGGGCAGACCTACACGCTGCCCGACCCCTTCATGGTCGTCGCCACCCAGAACCCGGTCGAGATGGAGGGCACCTACCCCCTCCCCGAGGCCCAGCGCGACCGCTTCATGGCGCGCGTCTCCATCGGCTATCCCAGCCCGGCTGCCGAGCTGGAGATGCTCGACGTGCACGGCGGCGCCTCCCCGCTGGACGACCTCCAGCCGGTGGCGCACGCCCACGAGATCACCAAGCTGATCGACGCGGTGCGCCACGTCCACGTCGCGGACCCGGTCAGGCGCTACGCGGTGGAGCTGGTCTCCGCCACCCGTTCGCACCCCGATCTGCGGCTGGGCGCCTCGCCGCGCGCCACGCTCCACCTGGTGCGGGCCGCGCGGGCCTCCGCCGCGCTCTCGGGCCGGGAGTACGCGCTGCCCGACGACGTACAGGCCCTCGCCGTGCCCGTGCTGGCGCACCGCCTGCTGCCCACGGCGCAGGCGCAGTTGAACCGGCGGACGGCCGAACAGGTGGTCGCGGAGATCGTGCAGCGGGTGCCGGTGCCCTCGGCCGTCGCGCCCGGACCGGGGCCGGGGCCGGGCATCGCGCCCGGCGGCCCGCCGCCCCAGGCCGTCGCGCCGGGCGGGGCGCCCGGTGCCGCGATCCCCGCGCCCCCGGACGGCTACCGTCAGCAGCAGCCCCGGAGCTACTGATGTCCGGCGGGCCCGCCGCGAGCGGCGGGACGGGGGAGGCCCGGGACGAGAACAGGGGCTCGCTGCGCACGGCGCTCGGCGGGCTCACCACCCGCGGCAGGTCCTTCCTGGCCGCGGGTGTCGCCGCCGCGGTCTGCGCGTACGTGCTGGGCCAGTCTGATCTGCTGCGGGTCGGCATGCTGCTGGCCGCGCTGCCGCTGGTGTGCGTGCTGGTGCTGTACCGCACCCGCTACCGCGTCGCGGGCTCGCGCAGGCTGAACCCCGCCCGGGTGCCCGCGCGCACCGAGGCCCGCGTCCACCTGCGCATCGACAACGTCTCCCGGCTGCCCACGGGCCTGCTGATGCTCCAGGACCGGGTGCCCTACGTGCTGGGCCCGCGCCCCCGCTTCGTGCTGGACAGGGTCGAGCCGGGCGGGCGCCGCGAGGTGTCCTACCGCGTCCGCTCCGACCTGCGCGGACGCTATCCGCTGGGGCCGCTCCAGCTGCGCCTGACCGACCCGTTCGGGATGTGCGAGCTGACGCGGTCCTTCAGCGCTTTCGACACCCTCACCGTCGTCCCGCCCGTCGAGTCGCTGCCGCCCGTGCGCCTCTCCGGCGAGACGACGGGCTACGGCGACGGACGCCAGCGCTCCCTCGCGCTCGCGGGCGAGGACGACGTGATCCCCCGCGGCTACCGCCACGGCGACGACCTGCGCCGCGTCCACTGGCGCTCCACCGCGCGCTACGGAGAGCTGATGGTGCGCCGCGAGGAGCAGCCCCAGAAGGCCCGCTGCACCGTACTGCTGGACACCAGGCGCTCCGCCTACGCGGGCTCCGGGCCCGACTCCCCCTTCGAGTGGGCCGTCTCCGGCGCCGCCTCGGTCTGCCTCCACCTGCTGGAGCGGGGCTACGCGGTACGCCTGCTCACCGACACGGGCGCGATGACCCCGGGCCCCGAGGGCGCCTCCTTCGCGGGGGACTCCTCGGACACGGCGGGGCTGCTGCTGGACACGCTGGCCATGGTGGAGCACTCGGCCGACGCGGGGCTCTCCCGCGCCTACGACATGCTGCGCGGCGGGACGGGCGGGCCCGAGGGGCTGCTGATCGCCTTCCTCGGCCGCCTGGACGAGGACCAGGCGATCACGGTGGGCCGGATGCGGCAGCGTACGAACCGCGCGGTGGCCTTCGTCTCCGGTGCTGCTGGTTCCTCCGGTTCCGGTTCCGGTTCCGGTTCCGGTTCCGGCGCCGCGGTGGACGGCGACGGTGGCCCCGGCGCCGGGCCCATGGACGCGGGCGCGGGCACGGGCTCCGACGACGAGGCGCTGCGCCTGCTGCGCGAGGCGGGCTGGAGCGCGCTGCCCGGCGGCCCGGGCACACCGCTCGCGGGACTGTGGCAGGAGGCCGACAAGGCGACGTTGAAGGGACTGGACCGATGAGTGGACGGGGACGGCTCGCCTTCTGCTCGGCGCTCGCCACCCTCGCCGCCGCGTGCGCGCTGCTGCCCCTGGTGGACCCGGCGACGTGGCTGCTCCAGGCCGCGCTGGTGGTCGCGGTGCAGAGCTGCGTGGGCGCGGCGGCGCGCCGGGTGCCGCTGGCGCGCCCGGTGACCATCGTCGTGCAGGCGGCCGTGTCGCTGGCGCTGCTGACGCTGTTCTTCGCCCGCGAGCAGGCCCTCGCGGGACTGCTGCCAGGGCCCGAGGTCTTCGTACGGTTCGGGGAACTGCTGAACGCGGGCGCCCAGGACGTGGGCCGCTTCGCCATCCCGGCGCCGGTGACCGAGGGCATACGGCTCATGCTCGTCGGCGGCGTCCTGGTGATCGGGCTGCTGGTGGACGCGCTGGCGGTGACGTACCGCAGTGCCGCGCCCGCCGGGCTGCCGCTGCTCGCGCTGTACTCCGTGGCCGCCGGGCTCGCCCAGGAGGGCGCGCGCTGGCTGTGGTTCCTGTGCGCCGCGGGCGGCTATCTGCTGCTGCTCCTGGCCGAGGGCAGGGAACGGCTGTCCCAGTGGGGCCGGATCTTCAGCGACCGCGGCAGACCGGGCACCCCCTCGTACCAGCCGGGCGCGGTGGACGGGCCCGCCGTGGCGCCCGTCCGCACGGGGCGGCGGATCGGGGCGCTGACGCTGGGCATCGCGCTGGTGGTGCCCGCGGCAATGCCGTCGCTGGGCGGCGGTCTGCTGGACGCGGCACGGGGAGGGGCCGGAGGCGCGGGCCAGAACAGCGGCGGCACCGTGTCGGCCGTGAACCCGCTGGTCGCCCTCCAGGACAGCCTCAACCAGCCCGAGGACCGCACGGCCCTCACCTACACCACCGACACCAAGAGCACGCAGGAGATGTATCTGCGCATCGTCGCCCTCGACCAGTTCGACGGCGCCGCGTGGAAGCCGTCGGAGCGGCGGATCAGCGAGGTGCCCAGCCCGCTGCCGACCCCGAAGGGGCTGGGGGCCGGGGTGGAGACGCAGCGGGTGCGCAGCTCGGTGAAGGCGGCCGACTGGTACGCGCAGAACTGGCTGCCCCTCCCCTATCCGGCCAGCCAGGTGAACATCGACGGACGCTGGCGCTTCGAGCCCGAGGGCCGCACCCTCGTCGGCGACCGCGGCCAGACGACCCGGGGTGTGCGCTATGACGTGGACAGCCTCCTCGTCCAGCCCACGGCCCGGCAGCTCGCGGAGGCGCCGAGCCCGTCGCGGTCGCTGACCCGCGAGTACACCGAGGTCCCGGACTCGCTGCCCTCCGTGGTGCACCAGACGGCCCTGCGGGTCACACAGGACTCGGCCAACGACTACGAGCGCGCGGTGAAGCTCCAGGACTGGTTCGCCTCGGACGGCGGCTTCACCTACGACACCCAGGTGCGCGCGGGCAGCGGCTCGGCCGCGATCGTGAACTTCCTGGAGCAGAAGGAGGGCTTCTGCGTCCACTTCGCCTTCTCGATGGCAGCGATGGCCCGCACCCTCGGTATCCCGGCGCGGGTCGCGGTCGGCTTCACGCCGGGTACGGCGCAGGGTGACGGCAAGATGGCCGTCGGGCTCAAGGACGCGCACGCCTGGCCCGAGCTGTACTTCGAGGGGGTCGGCTGGACGCGCTTCGAGCCGACGCCGACGCGCGGCACCGCCCCCGCGTACGCGCAGCCCGACTCCCCCGACCCCAGCGAGAACCCGGGCGAGACCCTGCCCGAGCCCGGCCGGAGCACCCAGCCGACGCCCTCTCCGTCGCAGTCGGAGTCCTGCACGGCCGAGGAGAAGCGCCTCGACCCCGAGTGCGGCCAGGCCGCCCCGGCCCAGGGCGGCGACCGCGGAGGCGACGGCTTCCCGCTCGGCACGGTGGCCCTGGTATCGGGGGCTGCGCTGCTGTTGCTGGGCCTGCCGCTGCTGCCGCTGCTGTGGCGGGTACGGGTCAGATCGAGACGCCTCGGTACCAGGGGCGGTGCCAAGGGCAGGTCAGGTGCCGGGTCCGGGGCCGGGGCTGCGGGCGGCGAGGGTGCGGAAGTGCCCGTCGACGCGTACGGCCGCTCCCCCGGCGCCGCCGTCCTGGACGCCTGGCGCGAACTCATCGACTCCGGCTGGGACTACGGCGTCGTCCCGGACGACTCGGCGACCCCGCGCAAGACCGCGGCCCGCATCGCACGCATCGGCGAGCTGGGCCCGGAGGCGGCCGAGGCCGCGCACCGGGTCTCCCTCTCCGTCGAACAGGTCCTCTACGCGCCCAGGCCGCGTCCAGGCGCGGGCGTCGTGGACGACGTCCACCTGGTGCGCGCTGGACTGCGGGACGCGGCACCGCGCGGGCTGCGGCTGCGCGCACTGCTGCTGCCCCGGTCGGCTGTTCGGGTGACCTGGGGCGTCTCACGGCGCTGGTCGGCGCTGCGGAACCGGGGGGCGGGGGCGCTGAGGGGTCTGCGGGTGCGCTTCGCGAAGTAGGCGCCGTCGCAAGGCCGGGCCCGCGGTGCGGGGTCGGCCGGGCGGCTGCTCCGTACCGGGCGGCCGGAATGCCACGGGCCCACGCCCACGAGGCGGAGACGGACAGCGGAAGGACGCGCGAAGACAGCGAAGACCGCTGACGTGCGTGCGGAACCGCAGGACCGCCGCGCTCCGGGGAGGCGGCGGTCAGAAGACGGAACCGGGGGGACCGGCGGGACCGGCCGACGGGGGCGCGGTGCCTACTGGCCGCCCTCGTCGCGACGGCGCTGCCAGCGCTCCTCGATACGGTTCATCATCGAGCGGCGGGACTTGGACGACTGACGGCGCACCTGGGGCGCGCTGCCACTGTTGCCCCCCTGGGCCGCCTCGCCCTGTCCGCCCTGTTGCTCGCCGTTCTTGGGGGCCTTGCGCCAGCCGGTGACCGCGAGCACGGCGCATCCGAGCATGACGAGGAAACCCACGACGCTGATCCAGATCTGCTGCGCGACCATACCGGCCATGAGCAGGGCGATGCCCACCAGAAAGCCTACGACCGCCTGGTACACCCGCTTGCGGGTGTACGTGCGGAGCTCACTTCCCTCAAGCGCTGTCGCGAACTTGGGATCTTCGGCGTACAGCGCTCGCTCCATCTGCTCGAGCATCCGCTGCTCGTGCTCAGAGAGCGGCACGGAGTCCTCCTACTCGTCGGTCGCGGGGGCGACCGGATGCGACCCTTCAAGGATAGGCAGGGAATCGCCCCCGTGAAACCCGCCCCTCTACGCCAATTCCTCCCACCAGGACCGAGATGCCGGACAGTGGGACGGGACAGTGCATTGGCTGCATTCCCTCACCACCTTTCCGCCATGCCGGACGGCGCTCCCTCGATCATACGGCGGGTCGCCGGTGATCGGGCGGGCTCGGGCCCACCGCGTTACCGCGGGGTCACCTCGGCCCCATCTGGCGGCTCATCACTGGTCACGCTGCTCATGAGCCTCAGCGAGCACATGCAACTGGCTGGCGACGGACTGGAAGGCGGGCAGCTCCGAGGCGGCGGCCTCCAGCCGGGCGAGCGCGTCCAGGGCGTCGGGCTCGGTGTCGACCAGGGCTCCGGGCACCAGATCGGCGAAGACCCGCACGCCGTGCACCGCCTCGATCGTGAGGCCCGTGCCGCCGACCAGCTCCGTGAGCTGCTCGGCGGTGAAGCGCCGGGGCATCGGGTCGCCCTCGCCCCAGCGGCCGTCGGGCGCGGTGAGCGCGTGCCGCGCCTCCGTGAAGTGCCCGGCCAGCGCCCGCCCGAGCACCGCGCCGCCCAGCCCGGCGGCGAGCAGGCTGAGGGTGCCGCCCTCGGGGCGCAGCGCGGCCACGGCGTTGCGCAGCCCGTCGGCCGGATCGTCCACGTACTCCAGCACGCCGTGGCACAGGACCGCGTCATAGCCGCCGCGCTCGATGACGTCGAAGAGGCCGTGTGCGTCGCCCTGCACACCGCGCACCCGCTCCGCCACCCCGGCCTCGGCGGCCCGGCGCTCCAGCGCGAACAGGGCGTTGGGGCTCGGATCGACGACGGTGACCTGATGGCCGAGCCGCGCGACGGGCACGGCGAAGTTGCCCGTGCCGCCACCGGTGTCGAGGACGTCCAGCCGCTCGCGGCCCGCGGACTTGACCCGCCGTTCGAGAGCGCCGTGCAGCACCTCCCAGACCACGGCGGTACGGAGTGATGCGCTGGGGCGGGACATGGCGGGTGCTCCTCGCGGCTCAGGTGCTGGCTGGGCCCACCCTATTGCCTCGGGCTCCCCGGCGATCCAGGCCGGGCCCACCGCGCCGCGCGCCCCTTCCCCGGGCCGCCCGGCACCGCGTCCCGCGCATCACGGGAACCCCACCCGGCTCCCCGCACCGCGCCAGCGCCGCACCGGGGCCTCACCCTGCCCGGGGCCCTGACCACAGCGCCGGGTCACGCGCGTGGGCCCGTGGAGCCAGGCTCTCGTCGACCGGGGCTATGCGGGGCTGCGGCAGCGCGGGCTGCGAGACGAGCATCCGCTCGACGAGGCGCAGGAAGACCTCCGCGTCACGGACGAGATCGTCCGCGTCCCGCCAGCTCGCCGCGCCCTGGATACCCGCCTCGGCGCGCGCCCTGCGCGGGGCGCCGGAGGCGAAGAGGGCGCTCCACTCGGAGAGTTCGGGCGCGGCCTCGGGCAGGACCTCCCAGGCGCTGCGGATGCGCTGCCTGCGCCGTGCCGTGGCCTCCGGCCTGCCGCGCACGGCGAGCACCGCGGCCGCCGTGCGGAGCGCGGCGAGGTGGGCCGTGGCATACCGCTCGTTGGGCGTCTCCATCGCCATGGCCTCGTCCAGACCGTGCTGGGCCTGCGCCAGCAGATCGAGGGCAGCGGGCGGGGCCGCGGCACGGCGGAGGACGGGGTGGACATCGTTCGGGGGCCCGTTCATGAGAACCAACCTCCTGTCGTCGTGTGACGGTTCCGATGAATCGGCCGTATGTGCACATCGTGGCGCATGCCACTGACAATCCCGCTGACCTGCACAAACACCTCACGGAGGGGGCGTGTGCCGAGGTGGCGACGCATGCGGCATACTTTGGACTGACCGGTCAGTTCAAAAATGGGAGCGATGAGTGGGAGGGGTCATGGGCGACGCGCGCGACGACGCCGGTACGGAAGCCGCCGGATCGGCGGCCGAGGCCCAGGAGCAGCCGGGGCCCGAGGCCGGGCCCGGCAGCGGGACGCCGAGGGAAGCGGAGGCGGCCACGGCCACGGGCGCGGGCGCAGGCGCAGGCCCGGACGTCGAGCAGCCCGGCACGGGCGGCGGCACGGGCACGCACCAGCCCGACACTGGCAGCGGCGCAGGCACGCACCAGCCCAGCACGGCCAGCGGCGAAGGCGCGGACCAGCCCGACACCGGCAGCGGCGCGGGCACGCACCAGCCCAGCAGCGGCAGCGGCAGCGGCAGCGGCAACGGCAACGGCAACGGCAACGGCAACGGCAACGGCAACGGCAACGGCAGCGACAAGGGTGCGGTCGCACGCGGCGGCGCCGCGCCCCGCACGCGGCGCACCAGGGCACCCCGCGGCCTCAGAGCCGCCGCCGCACGGCGCAAGGGGGCCACGCACACGGCCCCGGACCCGGGCGCGGGCACCCCGGACCCGGACCCGAGCCCCACGTCGACGGCTCCCCGTATCGGCGCGGCCGTCTCGGCCGAGGGCTTCGGGCTGGACGGGCCGCGTGGCCCCGTGTTCCAGGGGATCACCTTCGACGCGGAGCCCAACGCGCTGATCGCCGTCGAGGGCCCCTCCGGATCGGGCCGTACATGCCTGCTGCTGGCCCTCACCGGGCGGATGAAGGCCGGGCGCGGGCACGCGCGGGTCGGCAGGTACCGGCTGCCGAAGCAACTGGCCGCGGTGCGCGGGATCAGCGCGCTCGGCCCCGTGCCCGGGGTGACCGACCTCGACCCGGCGCTGACCGTCACCGAGCACCTGCGCGAGCGCGTGCTGCTCCAACGGCGCTTCGGCGGCTCGCTGCGGGCCCTGTTCCGCCCGCGCCGCGAGCGCGCCGCGGCCAGCCGCGCCCGCCTTGAGGCGGCCGTGACGGCGGCCGGGCTCGATCTGGACGCGCTGCCCAAGGGCCCGCGTACCCACGTCAGAAGCCTGGAGCGGCTGGACGCGCTGCGGCTCTCCCTCGCGCTCGCGCTCCTCGGGGAGCCCCGGCTGCTCGCCGTCGACGACACCGATCTGAAGCTCTCCGAGGAGGAGCGCGGCCAGGTGTGGGCGACGCTGCGCGCGATCGCGGAGTCCGGGACGACCGTGCTGGCCGTGTGCAGCCAGGCGCCCGAGGGCGCGGTGGTCGTCCGTACGGACGCGGCACGCGACGACGAAGCGGCCACCTGCGAAGACCACGACAGCGATAGCGACGACGGCGCGGACCGCCGGGCGAAGACGAACACGAAGCAGAAGGGAGAGGCCGCCGATGCGCTCGCCGAGGCTAGCCGCGCTTGAGCTGAAGCGGTTCGGAAGGGGCAGGCTGCCGCGCGCCGCGATGGCCGCGATGCTGCTGCTTCCGCTGCTCTACGGGGCGCTGTACCTGTGGTCCTTCTGGGACCCGTACGACCGTCTCGACAAGATCCCCGTGGCCCTGGTCAACGAGGACAAGGGGGCGCAGGCCGACGGCGAGAAGGTCGCCGCGGGCGACTCCATCGTCGAGGGCCTCCACGACAGCGACACCTTCGACTGGCGGGAGACCGACGCGGCCGACGCGCGCAAAGGCGTCGAGGACGGGCGCTACTACCTGTCCCTGACCGTGCCCTCGGACTTCAGCAAGCGGGTCGCGTCCAGTTCGGGCGACAACCCGGAGACCGGCGCACTCAAGGTCCGCGCGAACGACGCGAACAACTACATCGTCGGGCAGATCTCGCGCACCGTCTTCTCCGAGGTCAGGTCCGCCGCGTCCACCAAGGCGTCGCGCGGCTTCTACGACAAGATCTTCGTCTCCTTCTCCACCCTGCACGGCCAGACGGCGAAGGCCGCCAAGGGCGCCGACGACCTCGGCGACGGCATCGGCAAGGCGAAGAAGGGCGCGGGCGAACTGAAGGACGGGCTCGGCGACGCCAAGAACGGCAGCGGCGAGCTGAAGAGCGGCACCGCGAAGCTGCACGAGGGCTCGGGGAAGCTGAAGAAGGGCTCGGGGCAGGTCGCCGACGGTACGCAGCGGCTGGCCGACAAGGTCAACGGCGCTGCGGGCAAGGTCCGCCCGTTCCTCAAGGACCACGGTGACGAGATCGGCACCGCCGCCCGCGACGTCGCCCGTACGAGCAAGACCCTCAAGGACAACCTCGACAAGCTGCCCGGTGCGGCCCAGGAGGCCCAGACCGACTCACGGCGGGCCGCCGACACCCTCTCCACGATCTACGAAGCGCGCTGCGAGGGCGCGGTCAAGATCGATCCGGCCGCGTCCTGCCCGGAGCTGAAGAAGGCGGTCGACGCGTCGGAGACGGCGGCCGGGGTCGCCAAGGACGTCAACGGCATCGTCAAGAACCAGAAGAATCTGGAGGAGCTGGGCGACGGGCTCGACGACCTGCGGACGAAGGCGAACGACCTCGCCGAGCGCGCCCCCCACCTGGGCGACGACCTGGACTCGGCCGTCAAGCAGATCAACAGGCTCAACAAGGGCGCGCACCAGGTCTCCAAGGGCGCGGGGCAGTTGCACACGGGGCTGACCAGCGCAAAGAGCGGCGCCGCCGAGCTGGACACCGGGCTCGGCAAGCTCGACAAGGGCGCGGGCACGCTCAACGGCGGCATGTTCAAGCTCGCCGACGGCTCCAGCAAGCTCGCGGGCGGGCTGCACGACGGAGCCGGGAAGATCCCGGACTACGACAAGAAGGAGCGCGAGGACCGCACGGGCGTGATGGCCGACCCTGTGGACCTCGCCTCCGGCAAGGCGCACGCGGCACCGAACTACGGGACGGGCTTCGCCCCGTACTTCATCCCGCTCTCGCTCTGGGTCGGCGCGATGGTCGCGTACATGCTGCTCCAGCCGCTCAACAAGCGCGCGCTGGCCGCCGGGGCACCGGCCTGGCGGATCGCGCTGGCCGGGTGGCTGCCCGTCGCCGCCATCGGGGTGGCCCAGGTGGGCACGCTGATGGGCGTGCTGCACTGGGCGCTCGGGCTCGAAATGGCGCGGGGCCTGGGCACGGTGGGCTTCCTGCTGCTGGTGACGGCGTGCTTCACGTCGATCGTCCAGTTCCTCAACGCCCGCTTCGGCCCGGCCGGGCGCATCCTCGTCCTGGCGATGCTGATGCTCCAGCTCACCTCGGCAGGAGGCACGTACCCGATCCAGACCAGCCCCGGATTCTTCAACGCCCTGCACCCGTTCCTGCCCATGAGCTACGTGGTCGAGGGGCTGCGGCACCTCATCACGGGCGGCGAGCTGTGGCCGGTGTGGCGGGCGTGCGCGGTGCTGGCGGCCTTCACGGTGGGCGCCCTGGCGCTGACGGCCGTCACCGCGCGCCGCAAGCAGGTGTGGTCCCTGGACCGGCTGCACCCGGAGATCTCGCTGTGAGCGGAGAATGGGGACCATGAAGACCGGGACCGGGCCGCGCGCCCGCCGCAGCAGCAGGGACGCCACCCGCCAGAAGCTCTTCCAGGCCGCCGTCACCCTGATCGCGGAACAGGGCTTCTCTTCGACCACCGTCGAGGAGATCGCGGAGCGGGCGGGTGTGGCGAAGGGCACGGTCTACTACAACTTCGCCAGCAAGACCGTGCTCTTCGAGGAGCTGCTGCGGCACGGTGTGGAGCTGCTCACGGCCGATCTGCGGCAGGCCGCCGACACGGCCACGGAGGTGGGCGGCAGCCGGGTCGACGCGCTGGACGCGATGATCCGGGCCGGACTGGTCTTCATCGACCGCTATCCCGCCTTCACCCAGCTCTACGTAGCCGAGCTGTGGCGCACCAACAGGGCCTGGAACTCCACCTTGATGGTGGTGCGCCAGGAGGCCGTGGCGGTCGTCGAGACGGTGCTGCGGGAGGGCGTCGCCGAGGGTGAGCTGAGCGACGAGATCGACATCCCGCTGACGGCTGCGGCGCTGGTGGGGATGGTGCTGGTGGCGGCGCTGGACTGGAAGGCGTTCCAGCCCGAGCGGTCGCTGGACGATGTGCACGGCGCGCTGTCGCTGCTGCTCCAGGGGCGCGTGGGCGGCCGTCACCGGCCCTCCGCGTAAGCGCCCCCGGGGAGGGGTTGCAGCGCGCACATCGCGCACATGGAGAAGGCCGTGCCCTCGGGCACGGCCTTCTTCGTCGCACGCAGGAGCGGCCGTACGCAGTCCCGGTGGCCTCGGCCGAAGTGCCGTGGCCATGGTCGCCGGTGCCGCGTACGGCCGCTCCCGTATTTCCCCCGTGGAACCCCCGTTTTCCCCCGTTGGTCCCCCGTCGTTCCCCCGATTCCCCCGTAGGCGCCCCCCGGACGCCCCGGTCCCTATCCCTTCGGAAGAGGCCACCGCGCCGTTCCGCCGCCCCGTGTCGGCGGTGCGCCGCGGCGCCTTTTCCTTGGGGATTACTCTGCCGTTCGTCCAGGTCGGGGCCCATCCGCTGTACTACTCAACCCGCGATCTAGGTAGTCGTACCTAGGAGTGCGCCCCCGTGCCCACGGAGCGACGGCTTCCGGCTGGGCGGTGGGGCCCACGTACTCGCCGGTCGCTAGAGTCCCTGCTCATGGCACGTATTGCGGTGATCGGCGCGGGCATGGGCGCGATGGCGGCGGCGGCGCGGCTGGCCGTCGCGGGGCACCGGGTGACGGTGTACGAGCGGACGGACACGTACGGGGGCGCGCTGCGACGCCTCGTGAGGGACGGCTTCGCCTTCGACACAGGTCCTGGGCTGCTGCATCTGCCCGCCGTCTACCGCGACCTGTTCGTCAAGACGGGCAAGGAGCCGCTGGAGGCGTGCGTCGACCTCGTGCAGGTCGATCCCGCCGTCCGGCACGTGTTCGCCGACGGCACCGCCGTCTCCCTGCCGAACGCCTCCCGCGCCGGAACCGTCGACGCGCTGGACGCGGCGCTGGGCCAGGGCGCCGGGGAGCGCTGGGCCGACCTCCTGGGCCGCGCCCGCGAGGTGTGGGAGGCGACCCGGCGCCCGCTCCTGGAGGAGCCGCTGGCGGGCGAGGGCACCCCCGCGCGTGCGGCCCTCGCCAAGGACGCCTACCCGGCGCTGCGCGGCAAGGGCCTGCTGCGGCGCAGGCGGCCCACGCTCGCGGAGGCGGCGGCCGACGAGCTGCGCGACCCCCGGCTGGTCGCCCTGCTGGAGAGCCACGTGCGCGCCTACGGCCTGGACCCCGCGACGAGCCCGGCGAGCGCGACCGTGCTGCCGTACGTGGAGCACACCTTCGGCACCTGGTACGTACGCGGCGGGATGCGCGCGCTCGCCGACGCGCTGTACGCGCGCTGCGTGGCGCGCGGGGTGGAGTTCCGCTTCAGGGCCGAGGTGCGACGGGTGCGGGAGGAAGGGGGGCGCGCTGTGGGGCTGGTGCTCGGCCCTGACGGGGGCGGCGGTGAAGGGGGCCGCGAGGTGGACGCCGACGCGGTGGTCTCGGGCGGGCGGCTGCCTGAGGGCGTGCCCGGTGGTGTGCCGGGGGGCGAGGGCGCCCAGGTCGCCGCGTCCGGGACGGCCCGGCTCACCGTCCTCCTCGCGCTGCGCGGGGCCCGCCCCGAGGGGACCGCGCACCGCACCGTCGTGCACCGCGCCGACGAGCCCGCGCGGCCCCTGACGGTGCTGCGGCCCGACGATCCGGCGCTGCGGCCCGACGAGGAGCACGAGGCCGCCGTGCTGTCCGTGCCGGTTGCCCCGGCGGAGGTGCCCGACGCGGAGCGTGCGGGTGCGCTGGCCGACCGGCTGGTGGGCGCGGCCGATGCGGCCGGGCTCGGGCTGGGGGCGCGTGTGCTGTGGCGCGAGGTGCGTACGCCCCGCGACAACGAAGCGGAGACCCACGCGCCGGGCGGCCTCGTCCCCGCGCCCGCCCTGTGCGGCGCGGGCGGCGCCCTGCTCCACGCGTCGAACACCACGCCGCTCGCGGGCCTCTACCGGGTGGGCGGCTGGTCGCACCCCGGCGGCGGACTGCCGCACGCCGGCATGTCGGGCGCGCTGGTGGCGGGCCTGATCGTGGAGGGCGAGAACTGGCGGGGTTCGCGATAGCGGGTGGGACGTGGGGCGCTGCGCTGAGCTGAGCTGTTTGACGTTTCGGGGTTCCCCCTTCACGGGGGTGTTGCGCGGGACGGTTGGCCGGTGTGGTGAGCGCCGTAGGGTCCCGCGCTGATTTTTGTGCCCCTTGTGTGGCGGGGCGGCGTCGTGTGGCTTGGCGCCGTTCTTCGGGTGCGGGTCGGTGGCTTCGGCGCGGCGTGTGGTTGCGGTGCGGTGCGGCTGGCGCCGCGTGGTTCTTGGCCTCTGCCGGTGGCCGTGTGGGGTTGCTGTGTGGTGGGGGTCGGTGCCGCGCCGGGGTGTCTCCTCGGGCGGCGACAAGTGCGGGTCTCGTTTACGGGTTTCCCCCGGCACTCGTCGCCACCACTTGCGGGGACACCCCACCACGTCCCCTCCCACCCGGTGGCCAACAGCAGGTCGGTGCCCCCTGAGCTTGTTCCCATGCTGTGGGCCCGCACCTGGCGGTACGGGCCCAGCCACCCCTGTTGTGGGCAGGCGTCCCGCTCGGCGAGGGGGCATCTCCCAGCGGTAGCTGGGAGAGGGGGCACAACCCGTGCCACCGGACCGCACCAAGCGAACGAACCCCAAGACGCACCCGTCAGGGCTCTAGTAGCCGCCGCGTTGGTCGTCGTAGTAGTAGCCGTTGGGCTGCTGGCCGTTGCCGTAGCCGTCGTAGTCGTTGGGGTACGGCTGGGGCTGGTAGGGGTCATAGGGCTGCTGCTCGGGCGGGAGGGGCGCCTCGGGGTCGCGCTGCTGGGGGACCCAGACGCCGCCGGGCGGGGTCTCCGAGTAGTACGGCTGCTGGGGCTGCTGCGCGTAATCGCCGTACTGGGCGTCGTAGCCGCCGGGGTCGGGCGCGTAGGGCTGCTGTTCGCCGATGTAGCCCTGGGGGTCGAAGCTGACGCCGCCGCCGTAGGAGTCGTGCGAGGGGTAGCCGGTGTAGGGGTCCGTGTAGGACGCGTACTGCTGCTGTGCGTCGTAGCCGTACGCCTGGTCCTGGTATATCCCCTGGCGGGACCCGGACTCGAAGGAGGCGGCATAGGTGTCGTACGTGCCGTACTCGCCCGTGTCGTCGGGCAGCGGCGCCGGCTGGTAGACGGGCGGTTCGGCGGGCTGGAAGACGGAGCCGGGAGCGTCGTTGCCGTAGCCGTACGTGTCGGTGGCGTACGTGTCCGTGCCGTACGTGTCCGTGGCGTAGGCGTCGGGGCTGTACGTGTCGGCGCCGTAGGCGTTCGTGCCGTAGCCCTGGGAGGCGTAGTCCTCGGTGGCGTCGCTGCCGGTCTGCGCTTCGGGGACGGGGTCGTACGCCTCCAGGCCCGAGACCTGGAGCGTCGGCTCCGCCTCGGCCGGGGGACCCTCGCGGCGGCGCCTGCTGGAGCCGGGCGTGCCGCCGAGGGCCCAGCCGGTGGAGAAGCCACGGCGGTAGGAGAGGGTCACGAAGGTCTGGCCGGTGGCGAAGGCGGCGATGCCCAGCCCGATCACGATGACCGAGGGGATCAGCGCCCCCACCACCACGCACAGAAAGCCGCCGAAGGCCAGCAGACGCCAGCGAAGCCGCGCCTTGTACTGCAACAGCACCTCGCCGAGCAGCCACAACGCGACGATGCCGAACGCGATGTAGAGGACTGTCCAGCCCATGTACGCCCCCTCTTCGAGCCGCTGCCTCGGCTGGCCAGCTCTCTCAGCTCAGGGACCGCTCGTGGAGTCCCAGATTCTCGTGGATTTCCAGCGTTGCCGTGGAGTGGTTGAGCGTAATGAAGTGGAGTCCGGGGACATCCTCAGCCATCAGCCTCGCGCACAGCTCCGTGGCGTATTCGATCCCGACCGAGCGTACAGCCGCCGGGTCGTGTTCGACGGCCCGGAGCCTGTCGGCCATCTCCTTCGGGATTGTCGCATTGCTGAGCTGTGCGAACCGCTCGATCTGCTGCACGTTGGTGACCGGCATGATCTCCGGGATGATCGGAGTTTCGCAACCGGCCGCCACCGCGCTGTCGCGCAGCCGAAGATAGTCCTCCGCGCGGAAGAACATCTGCGTGACGGCGTAGTCGGCTCCCGCCTTGCACTTGTTGACGAAGTGGCGGATGTCCGTGTTCCAGTCGGAGGAGCGCGGGTGCATCTCGGGGAACGCCGCGACGCCGACGCAGAAGTCGCCGGACTCCTTGATCAGCTCTACGAGTTCCGAGGCGTAGGTGAGCCCCTGCGGGTGCGTCACCCACTCGCCCATCGGGTCGCCGGGGGGATCGCCGCGGATCGCGAGGACGTTCCGGATGCCCGCGTCGGCGTACTGCCCGATCACGTTGCGCAGCTCGGCCCGCGAGTGGTTGACCGCGGTGAGGTGCGCGACGGGGGTGAGCGTCGTCTCGTTGGCGATGCGCTCGGTGTTGCGCACCGTGCCCTCGCGCGAGGAGCCGCCCGCGCCGTAGGTCACCGACACGAAGGTCGGAGAGACCGCTTCGATGCGCCGCAGCGCGTTCCACAGGGTCCGCTCGCCCTTCGCGGTCTTCGGTGCGAAGAACTCGAAGGAGTACGACTTCTCTCCGGAAGCGAGCAGATCACGGACGGTCGGCGGGCGGTCTGTCCTGGTAGCTGAGATACCAATGGCCATATGGGAAGGCTATCGGCCTTGTCCATGGGGCGGGTGGTGAGCAGGGCGTTACGTCCGGTCCGTCCCGTCTTCTCGAGGCCCTGTGTCCACGGAGTGGACGGCCGGTGCGGGCGCCCGAAGGGCACGGCGACCAGCCCGCGACCGCCTCCCCTGCGCCTCCCGACCGCCTCAGCCGTCGGCCCGTGCCCGCTCGCGCAGCCGTCCGGCCAGGGCCGACGCGGCGGCGGCCGGGTCCTCGGCGTCCGTGATCGCGCGGACGACGACCACCCGGCGTGCTCCGGCGTCGAGCACCTCGTCGAGACGGGACTCGTCGATCCCGCCGATCGCGAACCAGGGGCGCGCGGGGGCGAGCTTCGCGGCGTACCGCACGAGGGGCAGGCCCGGCGCGTGGCGCCCCGGCTTGGTGGGGGTCGGCCAGCAGGGTCCTGTGCAGAAATAGTCCACGCCGGGCTCGGCGACGGCCGCGTCCACCTCGGCCTCGGCGTGCGTGGAGCGGCCGATGAGCGGGCCTTCGCCGAGCAGCGCGCGGGCCGCGGGAACGGGGAGGTCGCCCTGGCCGAGGTGCAGCACGTCCGCCCCGGCCGCGTGCGCGACGTCCGCGCGGTCGTTGACGGCCAGGAGCTTGCCGTGGCGGCGGCAGGCGTCGGCGAAGACGGCGAGGTGGTCCAGTTCCTCGGCGGCCTCCATGCCCTTGTCGCGCAACTGCACGATGTCCACGCCGCCCGACAGGGCCGCGTCCAGGAACTCCGGGAGGTCCCCCTGCTCCTTGCGCGCGTCCGTGCACAGATACAGGCGTGCGTCAGCGAGCCGCTGACGTGCGGTGACGCTCATGGTGCGGGCGTTCCCCCCATGCGGGGGCGTACGGACCGGGGCGCCCCCGCACGAGGGAGCCCCGGGCCGTACGCCCGGTGGATGTGGTGTGGTGATGCGGTGCGGTGTGGTGGTGCGGTGGCGCTCGGCTGTCCGTCGGCTCAGACGGCGAGGGCCTGAGCGCGGCGCTTCACTTCCGTCCCACGGTTCTCGCGCAGGGCCTGGGCCGGGGTGCCCGGCAGGCTCTCATCCTCGGTGAACAGCCACTCCAGCATCTCCTCGTCGCTGAAACCGTCGTCCTTGAGGAGCGTGATGGTGCCCACGAGGCCCTTCACGACCTTGCCCTCGCCGATGAAATCGGCGGGGACCTGGAGGACCCGGTTCTCTCCCCTGCGCACCGCGATGAGCTGGCCTTCCTTGACGAGCTGCCGGACGCGGGTCACTTCGACGCCGAGCTTTTCTGCGACATCGGGGAGGGTGAGCCAGGCGGGGACGAGAGCATCGGTCTTTGCGTCAATCTCGGTCACGCTCTCCAGCCTGCCATCCCCCGCTGACAGTCACTACCGCTCCCCACCCGGGAAAGCGGTACGAAGCACTCCGGCACGTCCTCACGAGGCCCACCGGGTAACTCAGCGCACCGCCTGTTTCAGCGCCACCGACGCGTCCGCCACCCGCTCCGGGTCCAGCGACGCCCCCTGCTGGATCAGCTTCCTGCCCTGCGCCATGTCGCGCGGGCGCCCCACGGCCAGCAGCGCGGTCAGCGCCCCGTCGCCCCGGAGCCAGCACGCGGACCAGGAGACGCCCGTCGGATCGCCGCGCGGCACCAGCAGATCGCCGGACGCGTGATGGCCGACGTACTGCACGAAGCGCCCGAACTGCTCCGACCAGAAGTAGGGAACCGGGTCGTAGACGGCCCCCTCCGCCTCCCCGCCGTCCGCGAGGCCCTCGGCCACGATGTTGGCTGCGACGGCCATGGGGCCCTGGAGCGCGTTGTCCCAGTGGTGCACCAGCAGCCGTTCGCCGTAGCGCGCGGAGGGGAAGGAGGCGCAGTCCCCGACCGCGTAGACGCCCTCGGCCGAGGTGCGCAGCCGCTCGTCGGCGCGGATCGCGCCGTCCTCGTCGAGGACGAGCCCCGAGCCCGCGAGCCAGCCCGTGGCCGGGCGGGCGCCGATGCCGACGACGACGGCGTCCGCGCGCAGCCGCGTCCCGTCGGCCAGCACGACCGCCCCCCGCTCGACCGAGGCGACGGCCACGCCCGTGCGCAGGGCGGCGCCCGCGGCCTCGTACCAGGCGCGCATGGGCTCCGTCAGCTCGGCGGGCAGCGCCCCTGGCAGCGGACGGGGCGCCGCCTCGACGACCGTGACCGCGCAGCCCGCCTCGCGCGCGGCCGTCGCGAACTCGGCGCCGATCCAGCCGGCGCCGACGACCACGATGTCGCCCTTGGCGGCGAGCACGGGCCGCAGCCGTGCCGCGTCGTCCAGGGTGCGCAGCAGATGCACGCCGGGCACGCCCTCGCTCCCTGGCAGCGCGACGGGCTCAGCGCCGGTCGCGATGACCAGCCTGTCGTACGCGACGGGCCCCGCCTCGGTGTCCAGCAGCCTCTCGTGCGGGCGCAGCCCGGTGACGGTCCTGCCCAGTTCAAGATCGACGCCGAGCGCCTCGAAGTCCACGTCGAACGCGGACCCTTCGGCCTTGCCGAGGAGTACGGCCTTGGAGAGCGGGGGGCGGTCGTAGGGCTGGTGCGGCTCGGCACCGATGATCCTGACCGCGCCGGGCCAGCCCTCCTCGCGCAACTGGACGGCGGTCTGCACGCCCGCCATGCCCGCGCCCACGATGACGACCCGCTGCCGTTCCTGACTCTCGCTCACCAGGTCACTCTAGGACGCCCGGGACGCCGGGGGTCGCGGCGAGGTGCCCGGACGCCCCTCACCCGCCCTTACCCGCGCCGAGGGGGCCGCAGTAGGCTGGATCGCGAACGCGACAACGGCGTACAGCGCGACAACGGCGTACGACGCCACGGCATACGCGAAGGCATACGCGGGAGCCCGGACGCACCGGGCTGAGAGGGAGGCTGGCGGCCTCCGACCGTACGAACCTGATCCGGGTCATACCGGCGAAGGGAGGAGCGGCATTCTCATGCGCACCACCACGGCGGCCTCCTCGGCGGCCTCCACGAACGGCATGGAGGGGGCCACTTCGGGGGCCACTTCCGACGTGCTCGTCGTCGGCGGCGGGATCATCGGCCTCGTCACCGCCTGGCGCGCGGCGCAGCGCGGGATGAGCACCACCGTCGTCGATCCGGCCCCCGGCGGGGGCGCGGCGCGGGTGGCGGCCGGGATGCTCGCGGCCGTCACGGAGCTGCACTACGGCGAGGAGACCCTGCTCTCCCTCAACCTCGCCTCGGCAGCGCGCTATCCGTCGTTCGCCGCCGAGCTGGAGGAGGCGAGCGGGCAGGAGATCGGCTACCGCGCCTGCGGCACCCTCGCCGTCGCGCTGGACGCCGACGACCGCGCGCACCTGCGCGAACTGCACGCGCTGCAACGGCGCTGCGGCCTGGACCCGGAGTGGCTGACGGGCCGCGAGTGCCGCCGTCTCGAACCGATGCTGGCCCCTTCCGTACGGGGCGGGCTGCGCGTGGACGGCGACCACCAGGCCGATCCGCGCCGCCTGGCCACCGCGCTGCTGGTCGCCTGCGAGCGGGCCGGGGTCCGCTTCGCGCGGGAGCGGGTGGCGCGGCTGGCGGCCCGGGTGACGGCCTCGGAGGAGCGGGTCACGGGCGTCGTCCTGGACGACGGCCGCGAGCTGTCGGCGGGGCAGACGGTGCTGGCCACGGGCGCACACGGCCTCGACGGGGAGGGCCTGCCGCCCGGCGTGCTGCCCCCGGTGCGCCCCGTCAAGGGCCAGGTGCTGCGGCTGCGAGTGCCGTCCGCCTACGCGCCGTTCCTCTCCAGGACCGTCCGGGCCGTCGTGCGCGGCGGGCACGTGTATCTCGTGCCGCGCACCAACGGCGAGCTGGTGATCGGCGCCACCAGCGAGGAGATGGGCTGGGACACGACGGTCACCGCCGGCGGCGTCTACGAGCTGCTGCGGGACGCGCACGAGCTGGTCCCCGGGCTCACCGAGCTGCCGCTGACCGAGACCTGCGCCGGGCTGCGCCCCGGCTCGCCCGACAACGCCCCGCTGCTGGGGCCCACCCGGCTGGCGGGCCTCCACCTGGCCACGGGCCACTACCGCAACGGCGTGCTGCTCACCCCCGTCACCGGCGACGCCATGGGCGAGCTGCTGGCGACCGGTGAACTTCCCGAGCAGGCGCGACCCTTCACCCCGCGGCGTTTCACGCGACGGCTACAGGAGCAGCCAGCATGACGACTCCCCACACCCCTCACCCCCCGCGTTCCCCCCGTCCTCCGCGTGCCCTCACCGTGTCCGTGAACGGCGAGCCCCGCGAGGTCGCGGAGGGGCTCACCCTCGAAGCGCTCGTCGCGACGCTCACCACGGCGCCCTCCGGGGTGGCGGCGGCCGTCAACGAGGCCGTCGTGCCGCGCGGCCAGTGGGGCACGCGGGCACTGGCCGAGGGCGACCGCGTAGAGGTACTCACCGCAGTCCAGGGAGGCTGACCCGACATGGCCGACGACGCACTCACCATCGGTGACACCACCTTCACCTCCCGTCTGATCATGGGCACGGGCGGAGCGCCGAGCCTCGACGTCATGGAGCGCTCGCTCCTCGCGTCCGGCACGGAGCTGACGACGGTCGCGATGCGCCGCCTCGACCCGACGGTGCAGGGCTCGGTCCTGTCCGTGCTGAAGGAGCACGGCATCCGCGTCCTGCCGAACACGGCGGGCTGCTACACGGCGGGCGAGGCCGTCCTCACCGCGCGGCTCGCGCGCGAGGCCCTGGGGACCGACTGGGTCAAGCTGGAGGTCATCGCGGACGAGCGCACCCTGCTCCCCGACCCCGTCGAGCTGCTGGACGCGGCCGAGACGCTGGTCGACGACGGCTTCACCGTCCTCCCGTACACGAACGACGACCCCGTGCTGGCCAGGAAGCTGGAGGACGTGGGGTGCGCGGCCGTCATGCCGCTGGGCTCCCCCATCGGCTCCGGGCTCGGCATCCGCAACCCGCACAACTTCCAGTTGATCACCGAGCGTGCCTCCGTCCCCGTCGTCCTCGACGCGGGAGCGGGCACCGCCTCGGACGTCGCGCTGGCCATGGAGCTGGGGTGCGCGGCGGTGATGCTGGCCTCGGCCGTGACCCGCGCGCAGGAGCCGGTGCTGATGGCCGAGGCGATGCGGCACGCGGTGGAGGCCGGGCGGCTGGCGTACCGCGCTGGGCGCATCCCGCGCCGCCACTTCGCCGAGGCGTCGTCGCCGACGGAGGGCGTCGCGGAGTTCGACCCGGAGCGGCCCGCGTTCCGGTGACGCCCAGGGGGCCGACTCCGGGGGCTGGTTCTGGGGGCCGGCTCTGGGGGCCATCCTTCCGGTGACGGGCGTGTCACCGTTCGGCTTCAGTCCCCGCGCTCTTCCCGCTCCCCGGATTCCCCTGTCGGTACCGGCTCGTAGACTCGTCGCGATATGGATACGACCCTTCAGGATCCTTCCCCTGGCCAGGGCCGGGGAGACCCCCTCGTGGGGCAGGTGCTAGACGGCCGGTACCGCATCGATTCGCGTATCGCCGTCGGCGGCATGGCCACGGTCTACCGCGCCCTCGACACCCGCCTCGACCGCGAGCTGGCCCTGAAGGTCATGCATCCCTCCCTCGCCGTCGACAGCACCTTCGTGGACCGCTTCATCCGCGAGGCCAAGTCCGTGGCCCGCCTCGCCCACCCCAACGTGGTGGGGGTCTTCGACCAGGGCACGGACAGCAGCTACGTCTATCTCGCGATGGAGTACGTCTCGGGCTGCACCCTCCGCGACGTCCTGCGCGACCGCGGCGCACTCCAGCCCCGTGCGGCCCTGGACGTCATGGAGCCGATGCTCGCGGCGCTCGGCGCGGCGCACCGCGCGGGGCTCGTGCACCGGGACATGAAGCCGGA
Organism: Streptomyces sp. NPDC054796; assembly: GCF_053611545.1. Classification (NCBI taxonomy): domain Bacteria; kingdom Bacillati; phylum Actinomycetota; class Actinomycetes; order Kitasatosporales; family Streptomycetaceae; genus Streptomyces; species Streptomyces sp. NPDC054796. Next base: position 41,763 of record NZ_JBSHAO010000014.1, read on the forward strand.
GAACGTCCTCATCGGGGACGACGGCCGGGTCAAGGTCGCCGATTTCGGCCTCGTGCGGACGGTGGACAGCCAGACCTCGGCCACCACGGACTCCATCCTCGGCACGGTCTCGTATCTCGCCCCCGAGCAGATCGAGGAGGGCCAGGCCGACACCCGCACGGACCTCTACGCGTGCGGCGTGATGCTCTACGAGATGCTGACGGGCGCCAAGCCGCACTCCGGCAGCACCCCGGCCCAGGTGCTCTATCTGCATCTGCACGAGGGGATACCCGCCCCGTCGGCGGTGGTGCCGGGGCTGGCGCCCGGCATGGACGCGCTGGTGGCGCGCGCGTGCGCCCGTGACCCCCGGGACCGCCCCGACGACGCGGTGGCGCTGCTCTCCGAGACGCGCACGGCCCGCGCCGGGCTCACGGACGCCGAGCTGGACGCGATGCCCCCGATGGCCGTCGGCGCCGCGTCCGCGCCCGTACAGCGGGGCGACGGGACGCCGGACGCGCCGCACCACGGCACGCCCGCACCGGAGCCGGACCCGGAGGACGCGCCCGCGCGGGCCCTCGCGCACGGCGAGGGCGGCCCGGACGACGCCGGGCACGCGTCCGGCCACCCGGCCGGGGACGGCCACGCGACGGGGTACGGGGACAGCGCCGGGTACGGCAGCGGTCCCGCCGGCGCCGACGGCGCGGGCTCAGAGGACCGCACGAGCGTCCTCCCCCGCGTCGCCCCCACCCCCTCGCCCACGGTCACCATGGACAGGCCCGCGGCCCCGGCGGACGGCGGCGTCCTGGACCGCACCACCCGGCTGGCCTCGCCCGCGCTCGCGGAGCCCCAGACCGCGCCGGAGGGGCCCGGCGGCCCGGACTCCCCCGGCGGCCACCGGCGCCGGCGCGGAAGCGGCTCGCAGCGCTGGGTGGTCGTCACCCTGGCCGTCGTGCTGCTGGCCCTGATCGGCACGGGGGTCTGGTACGTCACGACGGGCCAGTTCACGCAGACCCCCGCCGTGCTGGACAAGACGGAGACCGAGGCCACCAAGACGCTGGAGAGCGCGGGCCTGGACGTCAAGGTCACCCGCGACTACAGCGAGCGCATCGAGCGCGGCCACGTCATCGACTCCGACCCGGCGCCCGGCTCCCGCATCCGCAACACGGGCACGGTCACCCTGACCATCTCGCGCGGCCCGCAGATCGTGAAGGTGCCGGACCTCTCGGGCACCCCGCTCTCCGACGCCAAGCGCGAGCTGCGGGAAGCCGGGCTCAAGGCGGGCGACGTGAAGCGGGCCTTCGACGAGGAGACCGCGCAGGGCTCCGTCATCAGCACCGACCCCGGCGCGGGCACCAAGAAGCGGCCAGGAGCCGCTGTCGCGCTCACCGTCTCCAAGGGCGCTCCCCTTGAGGTACCGGACGTCGTCGGCGAGGACGAGGGCTCGGCGCAGCAGGAACTCCGGGAGGCCGGGTTCAAGGTCCGCGTGGCCGAGAAGCGGGTCTTCTCCGAGGAGGACGAGGGCACTGTGGCCCGCCAGTCCCCCGCCGACGGCGCCACGGGGGCCAAGGGCGACACCGTGACGCTGACGGTGTCCAAGGGCCAGGACATGGTCGAGGTGCCGGACGTCGAGGACCTCGCGCAGGACGAGGCCCGCGAGAAGCTGGAGGCAGCGGGCTTCACCGTGGACGTGCGCAGGCTCTTCATCGGCGACACCGTCTTCAACCAGTCGCCGGGCGGCGGCGAGGAGGCCCCTCGCGGCTCCGAGGTCACCCTCTGGATCCGCTGAGCCCTTCCATCAAGCCCGCCAGGACCGCCGAACCCCTCATCAGAGGGCTTCGGCGGTCCTTTTCATGCCGTCACAGCGCGTGCGTCCGCGCCGTCACGGACCGCGCACACGGTGAAACGCACCGCGTTTAAACCCCCCACAATTTGTGACGCCGCCCACGGGACGCAGATCACTTACGAAGGGGATTAGTGGCCCCGTAATGGTCAATGGGCGCCAAATCCGGGCACCGCAGGCACGAGCGGGCCACCCCTTCTCCACGAACCGGGATAGTACGTCACATTCTTGATTCCCGTATTTCCAGCCTTTACAAATGCTGACGTCGCACGGCGCCGGGAATCGGAACTCGGCGTTATACCGCCCCTTCCGGCCTCTGCGACGCAAGCAAAGGAAAGGTTCGCTCGCAATGCCCACCATTCCCGGCTACACCCGTATGACCAAGATCCAGCGTTACTCCGCCGCGGGTATCACCGCGGCAGGCGCCGCGGCGCTCGCCCTGACCGTCGTCCCCGGCTCGGCGGACGCGGGCGACGCCAGCCAGTCGACCGCCAACAAGTCGATCAGCGCCGAGCCCGTCTCCTTCAGCGCCCAGTCCTCCACCGTCCCCACCCAGCGCGAGGGCATCGGCGACCAGATGGACGTCGCCGAGCAGCGCGCCAAGGCGGAGGCCGCGGCACAGAAGCGCGCGGCCGAGGCCAAGCAGGACGAGGCCCAGAAGAAGGCCGCCGCCGACGCCAAGAAGGAGCGCGAGGCCAAGGCCGCCGCGAACCGCTCCTCGCAGCGTGCCGCGGTCAAGAGCTACCCGAACAACCTCGACGGATGGATCCGCGAGGCCCGGGACATCATGAAGAAGCACAACATCCCCGGCTCCTACGAGGGCATCAAGCGGAACATCATCCGCGAGTCCGGCGGCGACCCCAACGTCGTCAACGACTGGGACATCAACGCCAAGAACGGCGTGCCCTCCAAGGGCCTCCTCCAGGTGATCCAGCCCACCTTCGACGCGTACCACGTCGACGGCACGAAGGACAGCCTGACCGACCCCGTCGCGAACATCGTGGCCGCCTGCAACTACGCGGCCGACAGGTACGGTTCGATGGACAACGTGAACTCGGCATACTGAGTCGTGTGACGACGAACAGACAGCGCAATCCGGTTGGCGGCCATGTCCCCGTAGCAGGGGGCCTGGCCGCCACCGGCATTTCTTATGCAGCGGAAATCGCGGCGGAGACCGTGCAGGTTTTTGTCGCCAATCCACGCGGCTGGGCGACCCCGCCCGGGTCGCCCCGACAGGACGAGGAATTCCGCGCCGCGTGCGCGGAGAAAAACATCCCCGCGTATATCCACGCGCCCTATCTCATCAATTTCGGCTCGGACAACGAGGCCACGGCCGACAAGTCCGTCCACTCGATGCGCCATTCGCTGCGGCGCGGCCGTGAGATCGGCGCGCTCGGTGTCGTCGTCCACACGGGTTCCGCGACGGGCGGGAGGGAGCGCGGGGTCGCGCTCGCGCAGGCGCGGGAGCTGATGCTGCCGCTGCTGGACGAGCTGACGCACGAGGACGACCCCTGGCTGCTGCTGGAGCCGACGGCGGGGCAAGGCGCGTCGCTCTGCTCCCAAGTCCAGGACCTCGGCCCGTACTTCGACGTTCTCGACCGGCACCCCAGGCTGGGGGTCTGCCTCGACACCTGCCACGTCTTCGCCGCCGGGCACGATCTGGCGGCGCCCGGTGGGGTGAAGCGCACGCTGGACGAGCTGGTGGAGGTGACGGGGCCCGGACGGCTCCGGCTGATCCACGCGAACGACTCCAAGGACATCGCGGGCGCGCACAAGGACCGCCACGAGAACATCGGCTCGGGCCACATCGGCGTCGAGCCCTTCGCCGAGCTGCTGGCGCACCCCGTGACGGAGGGGGTACCCCTGGTGATCGAGACGCCGGGCGGCAAGGAGGGCCACGCGGCGGACATCGCCCGCCTCAAGGGATTGCGGGCCCCCTTCGCGGGGAGCGGAAGGAAACGGGGGGTTGCCCCTTCATCGGGGGTGTCGCGCGGGACGGTCGCCCCATGACGGGGTCGCCGTAGGGTCCCGCGCCAATTTTTGTACCCCTGTCCGGCGGGGCGGCGTCGTGTGGCTTGGCGCCGTGTTCGGCTGCCTGGCCGGTGGCTTCGGCGCGGCGTATGGACCGGTACGACGCGGCTGGCGCCGCGTGATTCATGGCTTGCGCCGGTGGTTATGGGGTTGCTGTGTGGTGGGGGTCGGCGCCGCGCCGGGGTGTCTCCTCGGCGTGAAGGGGGAACCCTGCGTTTCATTGCCCCCCCGCGAAGGGTGCGTCAGAGTTCGGGGCCGTCGCCCCGTTGCTCCTGGTAGGAGTAGCGCTGTTCCTGCCAGGGGTCGCCGATGTTGTGGTAGCCGCGTTCTTCCCAGAAGCCGCGGCGGTCCGCGGTCATGTACTCGACGCCGCGGACCCATTTCGGACCCTTCCACGCGTACAGGTGCGGCACGACGAGTCGCAATGGAAAACCGTGCTCGGCGGTCAGCAGCTCGCCCCCTCGGTGCGTGGCGAGGAGGGTCTTCTCAGAGGTGAAGTCGGCGAGCCTGAGATTGGAGCTGAAGCCGTACTCGGCCCAGACCATCACATGGGTGACGTCGTCGGCCGGAGGCGCCAGTTCCATGATCGTTCGGGCACTGACCCCGCCCCATTCCGCACCGAGCATGCTGAACTTGGTCACGCAGTGCAGATCGCCGATCACCGTTTCGTAAGGGAGCGCGGCGAACTCCTCGTGGTTCCAGCAGCGCTTCTCGCCGTCGGCCGTGGCCCCGAAAACCCGGAATTCCCAGCGCTCGGGCTTGAACTTCGGCACGGGACCGTAGTGCGTGACCGGCCACCCGCGCTGAAGACGCTGGCCGGGCGGAAGCGACGACTGCTCCCCTTCTCGGCTCTGCGGCTGACCCATGTCTCCATGGTGACAGACCTCGCGGGCCCCCTTGACCACGCCCCTGCCGGGAACTCACGGTGAATCCCGGGTGACGCGATCACTGTCGTAAATTCGGGCAAATTCGGTAAGCCTGCACTTACTGGACCGAATTGCCGCGGCAGTGCAAGGATGCGCGATGCGCGCGCACCGCACCTGCCACTTTCCTGCCCCCTGGAAGGAGCCCGCGCCATGCAGGGCGACCCCGAGGTCATCGAGTTCCTCAACGAGCAGCTCACCGCCGAACTGACCGCGATCAACCAGTACTTCCTGCACGCGAAGATGCAGGAGAACTTCGGCTGGCCGAAGCTCGCGAAGTACACCCGGTCCGAGTCGATCGACGAGATGAAGCACGCCGAACGGCTCACCGACCGCATCCTCTTCCTGGAGGGGCTGCCGAACTATCAGCGGCTCTTCCACGTCCGCGTCGGCCAGACCGTCACCGAGATGTTCCAGGCGGACCGCCAGATCGAGGCCGAGGCCATCGACAGGCTGCGGCGTGGCATCGAGGTCATGCGCAACAAGAGCGACATCACCTCGGCGAACATCTTCGAGGACATCCTCGCGGACGAGGAGCACCACATCGACTACCTCGACACCCAGCTCGAACTGGTCGAGAAGCTGGGCGAGCCGCTCTACATCGCCCAGTTGGTGGAGCAGCCGGACAGCTGACCCGCGGGACGGCTAGGCCGCCTCGGCGACCTCGTCCTGGGGTTCCGGCGCCTTCTGCGTCTCCGCGACGAGCGCGGGCGCGCCCTTGTCCAGCAGTTCACGCCTGGGGCAGGTGCCGCGTCCGAGGAGGCCCTGGATGCGGCGCACGCAGGAGCCGCAGTCGGTTCCGGCCTTGCTGGCCGAGGCTATCTGGCGCGGAGTGCAGGCGCCGTCCGCCGCGTGTTCGCGGACCTGCTGCTCGGTGATGCCGAAGCAGGAGCAGACGTACACGCGGCTCACCTCCGTCCAGGGCTTGGTGACCGCCGCCCAGCGGCCACTGAGGTTAACCTAACCTTACCCTCCGGCCGATGTCCACAAAAGTATGTGGGGCCCGCATCTCTGTGATGCGGGCCCCACTGCTGTCCGTGCCGGTGTCCGTACGGGCGGCCGGACCGGTCTACTGGTCGCGGTACATCTCGGCGACGAGGAAGGCCAGGTCCAGGGACTGGCTGCGGTTGAGGCGCGGGTCGCACGCCGTCTCGTAGCGCTGGTGGAGGTCGTGGACGAAGATCTCGTCGCCGCCGCCGACGCACTCGGTGACGTCGTCGCCGGTCAGCTCCACGTGGATGCCGCCCGGGTGCGTGCCGAGGCCCTTGTGGACCTCGAAGAAGCCCTTGACCTCGTCCAGCACATCGTCGAAGCGGCGGGTCTTGTGCCCGCTGGCCGCCTCGAAGGTGTTGCCGTGCATCGGGTCGCAGACCCACACGACCTTGGCGCCGGAGGCCGTGACCTTCTCCACCAGCTCGGGGAGGCGGTCGCGGATCTTGTCCGCGCCCATCCGGGTGATGAAGGTGAGGCGGCCGGGCTCGCGGTCCGGGTCCAGCTTGTCGATGAGGGCGAGCGCTTCCTCGGGCGTGGTCGTCGGCCCGAGCTTCACGCCGATCGGGTTGCGGACCTTGGAGGCGAACTCGATGTGCGCCCCGTCGAGCTGCCGGGTCCGCTCGCCGATCCAGACCATGTGCCCGGAGACGTCGTACAGCTTGCCGCTGCGCGAGTCCGTGCGGGTCAGGGCCGACTCGTAGTCGAGCAGCAGGGCCTCGTGCGAGGAGAAGAACTCGACCGTCTTCAGCTCTTCCGGGTCCGTGCCGCAGGCGTGCATGAACTTCAGCGCCTGGTCGATCTCCCGCGCCAGCGCCTCGTAGCGCTGCCCCGACGGGGAGTTCTTCACGAAGTCCTGGTTCCAGGCGTGGACCTGGCGCAGGTCGGCGTAGCCGCCGGTGGTGAAGGCGCGCACCAGGTTCAGCGTGGACGCTGACGCGTGGTACATCCGCTTGAGCCGCTCCGGGTCGGGCTTGCGGGCCGCCTCGGTGAACTCGAAGCCGTTGACCGAGTCGCCCCGGTACGTCGGCAGCGTCACGCCGTCGCGGGTCTCCGTCGGCTTGGAGCGCGGCTTGCTGTACTGGCCGGCGATCCGGCCGACCTTGACGACCGGGACGGCCCCGGCGTACGTCAGCACGGCGCCCATCTGGAGCAGCGTCTTGAGCTTGTTCCTGATGTGCTCGGCGCTGACCTGGTCGAATGCCTCGGCGCAGTCACCGCCCTGGAGCAGGAACGCCTCACCGTGCGCGACGGCACCCAGCCGGGCACGCAACTGGTCGCACTCGCCCGCGAAGACGAGGGGCGGATAGGACTCGAGCTCGGCGATGGTGTCGCGCAGAGCCTCGTGGTCCGGCCAGTCAGGCTGCTGCGCCGCGGGAAGGTCTCGCCAGGTGTTCGCACTGGCGTCTGGTTTGGCGTTCACAGTCACGCACACCAGATTACGTCGTCGTGTCCAGGGGTTTTCGCCCTGTTCGAAGGTTGAGACGTATGGCACGCCCGACCGTCACGGAGATGCCTGGTGGATGCCTGGTGTATGGTGCCGCTCATGTTCGCGCAGACCCGTCTCAGCAACTGGTGGTGGACCGCTCTCCAGGCGGCCCGCTAGCTGCGCGTATCCGATCCGACGCGAAGGCCGCCCGAGGGGCGGCCTTCAGTGTTTTCCGCGGCCGTTCCTCCTCGTACGTGACATGGAAGAGGAACCCCGGATGCCGCACCCACCCACGCCTCACCCCCCTCGCACCGCCCCCGCCGAGGGGACCGCCGCGCTCCTCCAGCGGCTGACCGCCGAGGAAGCGCCGCCCTTCGCGCTGCTGCGGCGGCGCACCCCCGGCAGGGACGAGAACCTGGTCGAGGTGCTGACCGGGCCCGTCCAGCATGTGGACCGGCTCGACGCCATCCCCGAAAGCGAGCTGGGCGCGCTCGCGCTCGTGCCCTTCCGGCAGATCAGGGAGCGCGGCTTCGACGTGCGCGACGACGGCACGCCGCTGGCCGTGCTCGTGCCCCAGGAGGCGCACGAGGTTCCCCTGGCGGAAGCGCTGGACGCGCTGCCCGCGCACCGCGTCCACGTCGAGAACGGGGCCTTCGACGTGTCCGACGCCGCGTACGAGGACATCGTGCGCCGCGTCGTGGAGGACGAGATCGGCGCGGGTGAGGGCGCCAACTTCGTCATCCGGCGCACCTTCGCCGGGGAGGTCCCCGGCTTCTCGCGCGCCGACGCGCTCGCCCTCTTCCGACGACTGCTGTGCGGGGAGCAGGGCGCCTACTGGACGTTCGTGGTGCACACCGGCGACCGCGTCCTGGTCGGCGCCAGCCCCGAGGTCCATGTGCGGATGAGCGGAGGCACCGTCGTCATGAACCCGATCAGCGGCACCTACCGCTACCCGGCCACCGGGCCCGACGTGGAAGGGCTGCTGGAGTTCCTCGCCGACCGCAAGGAGAACGAGGAGCTGTCGATGGTCGTCGACGAGGAGCTGAAGATGATGTGCACCGTCGGCGACCGGGGCGGTGTGGTGGTCGGGCCGCGGCTGAAGGAGATGTCGCACCTGGCGCACACGGAGTACGAGCTGCGCGGGCGCAGCTCCCTGGACGTGCGCGCCGTGCTGCGGGAAACGATGTTCGCGGCGACGGTGACCGGCTCCCCCGTCGAGAACGCGTGCCGCGTCATCGAGCGCTACGAGCCCGCGGGCGAGGACGGCTCGGGGCGCGGCTACTACGCGGGCGCGCTCGCCCTGATCGGCCGCGACGCGGGCGGCGCGCAGAGCCTGGACTCGCCCATCCTGATCCGTACCGCCGACATCGACCCCGCGAGCGGCAGGCTGCGCGTCCCCGTGGGGGCCACCCTCGTGCGGGCCTCGGACCCCGCGAGCGAGGTCGCCGAGACGCACGCGAAGGCGGCCGGGGTGCTGACGGCGCTCGGGGTGCGGGAGGCGCCCGCGCGGGCCTCGGGCGGGCCAGCGCCCAAGCTGGCGGACGACCCTCGGGTGCAGGCGGCGCTGGAGTCGCGGCGCGCGGGGCTCGCGCCGTTCTGGCTGCGGATGCGCACGGAGGACGGGGCGGCCGGGACGGACGGGGCGGACGGCCACGGGCCCGGCTACGGGGAGGGCCGGGCGCGCGGCGAGGTGCTGGTCGTCGACGGCGAGGACACCTTCACCTCGATGCTCGCCCACCTGCTGCGCTCCACCGGAATGGGCGTGCGGGTGCTGCGCTACGACGCGCCGGAGCTGCGGGAGGCGGCGCTGACGCACCCCGGCCCCGTCGTGCTGGGGCCAGGGCCCGGCGACCCGCGCGAGGAGGCCGACCCCAAGATGCGGCTGCTGCGCGGGCTGACGGCCGAGCTGGTGCGGGAGCACCGGCACGGGCTGCTGGGCGTCTGCCTGGGGCACGAGCTGCTCGCCGCCGAACTGGGCCTGGAGATCGTCCGCAGGGACCGCCCGTACCAGGGCGCGCAGGAGCGGATCGACCTGTTCGGGCGCGAGGAGACCGTCGGCTTCTACAACTCCTACACCGCGCGCTGCGACGAGGAGGCGGTGAACGAGCTGGCGCTGCACCGCGTCGAGGTGAGCAGGGACCCGGTCTCGGGCGATGTGCACGCACTGCGCGGGCCGACGTTCGCGAGCCTCCAGTTCCACCCGGAGTCGGTGCTCACCCTGGACGGGCCCGCGCTCGTGGCGCGGCTGCTGGCCGCGGTGGCGGTGAGCTGAGGGGCGTCAGCCGGGCCCGGACGACGACGGCTCGCCGGGCCGCACCAGCACGTTCTCGCTGGTGCGGCCCGCGAGATAGTCCTCGATGTTGTTCACGGTGGTGCCGATGATCTGGCCGACCGCTTCCCGCGTGTAGTACGCCTGGTGCGAGGTGACCAGGACGTTGCTGAAGGTCATCAGCCGGGCGAGGGTGTCGTCGGCCACCACGTCGAGCGACCTGTCGTGGAAGAACAGCCCCTCCTCCGCCTCGTACACGTCCAGCCCGACCCCGGCCGGCCTGCCCGCGCGCAGCTCCTCGACCAGCGCCTCCGTGTCGACGAGGCCGCCCCTGCTGGAGTTGACCAGCAGCGCGTCGTCCTTCATGCGGCGCAGCGCGTCCCGTCCGACGAGATGGTGGGTCTCCGGCATCAGCGGTACGTGGAGGCTGACGAGATCGGCGGCGGCGAACAGCTCGGGCAGCTCCGTGTACGTCATGCCCAGCGCCGTGCAGGCGGGGTTCTCGCGTACGTCCCAGCCCAGCAGCCGCATCCCGAAGCCGTGCGCGATGCGGGTGAACGCCTCGCCGATCCTGCCGGTGCCGATCACTCCGGCCGTGCGGCCGTGCATGTCGCGTCCCATCAGGCCGTCGAGGCGGAAGTCGAACTCGCGGGTGCGGCGCACGGCGCGGGCGACGCGCCTGTTGACCGCCATCGCGAGGGTCCAGGCGAACTCCGCGACGGAGTACGGCGAGTAGGAGGAGACCCGCGCGACGGTGAGGCCCAGCTCGGCCGCGGTGTCCAGGCTGATGTTGTTGAAGCCCGTGGCACGCTGGGCGATCATCCGGGTGCCCCCGTCGGCGAGGACGCGCAGCACCCGCTCGTCGAGCCGCGCGTTGACGCTGACGGTGATGACCTCGTGGCCCGCGGCGAGGGGCGCGGTGTCCCCGTTCAGGAACACGTCCAGGCAGCGGACCCGGTGCTCCCGGTCGGCGCAGGCCCTCTCCAGCAGCGGCTTCTCGTCGGCCTGCACGCCGAACGCGAGGATCTCCACGGGGCTTCTCCCGGGACGGGGACGGGGCAGAAACAGGGACGGGGCGGGCGGGCCCGGAAAGCGCGAGAGGCCGCACATCCGGGACATGCCCGAATATACGGCCTTTCGCCCCGTACCGCCGCCCGGAGATCCGGACGACGATCCGGGTCATCCGAAGAAGACGCCCGCCTCCTCGTACAGCTCGGGAGAGACCGTCTTCAGCTTGGAGGTGGCCTCCTCAAGGGGGACGCGGACGATGTCCGTGCCCCGCAGCGCGACCATCTTGCCCCAGTCCTCGTCACGCACCGCGTCGATCGCGTGCAGCCCGAACCGGGTGGCCAGCCAGCGGTCGAAGGGGGTCGGCGTGCCGCCGCGCTGGATGTGCCCGAGCACCGTCGTGCGGGCCTCCTTGCCCGTACGCGACTCGATCTGCTTGGCCAGCCACTCGCCGACGCCCGAGAGGCGGACGTGCCCGAAGGAGTCCCGCGACTCGTCCTTGAGCACCATGTCCCCGTCCTTGGGCATGGCGCCCTCGGCGATGACGACGATCGGCGCGTAGCTGGCCTTGAAGCGGGACTCCACCCAGCCGCAGACCTCGGCCACGCTGAAGCGCTGTTCCGGGATGAGAATGCAGTTGGCGCCGCCCGCGAGGCCCGAGTGCAGGGCGATCCAGCCCGCGTGGCGCCCCATGACCTCGACGACCAGGACCCGCATATGGGACTCGGCCGTGGTGTGGAGGCGGTCGATGGCCTCGGTGGCGACGGTGACCGCGGTGTCGAAGCCGAAGGTGTAGTCGGTGGCGGACAGGTCGTTGTCGATGGTCTTGGGAACGCCGACGCACTTGATGCCGTGCTCGCCCGTCAGCCGGGCGGCCACGCCGAGGGTGTCCTCGCCGCCGATGGCGATCAGTGCGTCGACCTCGTGCTTGGCGAGGTTCTCCTTGATGCGGCGGACGCCGTTCTCCTCCTTGAAGGGGTTCGTCCGCGAGGAGCCCAGGATCGTGCCGCCGCGCGGCAGCGTGCCGCGCACCGCCGGAATGTCGAGCTGCGTGGTGTCCCCCTCCAGGGGCCCGCGCCAGCCGTCCCGGAAACCGAGGAAGTCGTAGTCGTACCTCTGGACGCCCTTACGGACCACAGCCCGCATGACCGCGTTGAGACCGGGACAGTCGCCGCCGCCCGTCAACACTCCGACCCGCATGGGATCTCCCTTCTCCACGTGAACGCGACTGCGGCCACGCTAACGGTGATCCACGTCACATGGGGATGGGGCGAACGCCCGATTCCCTTGCGTGCGGGCGGTGTTGGCGGTGCACGATCACTCGTACGAAGGACCCTCGGGAGGCGCGCGGGAGACACACCGGGGCACGGCGCGTGCACCGGGCGCCCGTCGCCGCCCCGCCTCACTCCCCGTCGAGACCCCGCTCGATGGCGTAGCGCACCAGCTCGACGCGGTTGTGCAACTGGAGCTTGCCCAGGGTGTTCTGGACGTGGTTCTGGACGGTGCGGTGGGAGATGACCAGGCGCTCGGCGATCTGCTTGTAGCTCAGCCCCTTGGCCACCAGCCGCAGGACCTCCGTCTCACGCTCCGTCAGATGCGGGACGCCCGGCTCGTCGGGGGTCGTGGGCTCGGGGTCGGCGGCGAGCCTGCGGTACTCGCCGAGGACCAGTCCGGCGAGCCCCGGTGTGAAGACCGGATCGCCGACGGCCGTCCTGCGCACCGCGTCCAGCAGCTCCGCCGTGCTCGCCGACTTCACCAGATAGCCCGTCGCCCCCGACTTCACGGCCTCCAGGACGTCCGCGTGCTCGCCGCTCGCGGAGAGCACCAGCACCCGGAGCGAGGAATCGGCGCCCACCAGCTCGCGGCACACCTCGACGCCCGGCATCCCGGGGAGGTTCAGATCCAGCACCAGCACATCGGGCGAGACGGCCAGCGCGCGGCGCACCGCCTGCTTGCCGTCACCGGCCGTGCCCACCACGTCGAACCCGGCCTCGGACAGATCGCGGGCCACGGCGTCCCGCCACATCGGATGATCGTCGACGACCATCACCCGCACCGGACGCTCCCCGTCCAGGCCCTGGGCCTGGTCCCGGTCCTGGTCGCCCCGCACCCCGTCAGTCATGGGCTGTTCCGTCATGCTTCGGCACCCTCAATTCCACTTCCGTCCCCTGCCCCGGCACCGACACCCACTCCGCCGTGCCGCCAAGATCGCGCAGCCGTCCCCTGATCGACAGCGCCACGCCGAGGCGCCCCTCGGCCTCCGCGTCCGCGAGGCGTCCCTCGGGGATGCCGGGGCCGTCGTCCCGCACCGTCACCGCCACCGCGTCCGGCTCGTCCTCCAGCAGGATCCACGCCTGCGCCTCCTCCCCGTCGGGGCCCGTCGCGTGCTCGCGGACATTGTCCAGCGCGGCACCGACGGCCGCGGCCAACTCCCGCGCGGCGGTGGCCTCCAGCACCACGGGGCTGCCGGGTTCGGCGAAGGACACACGGGACCCGGAGTACGCGGACAGCAGCACCCGCAGATCGCGCGCCCGCTCCGCTCCGCCGCTCCCGGAGCCGGTTCCGGCGCTGGAGTCCGGGTCCGGGCCCGGGTCCGGATTCCGGTCCAGGGCCGGGTCCGGATCCGCTCCCGGGTCCGTACGGTCAGCTCCCGCGCCGTTCCCGCCCCCCGGCACGATGCCGCTGGAGACCAGGGTGCGCAGCGCCACCTCCTGCTCCCCCGCCATGCGGCCCAGCTCGGCCGCCTCGCCGCCCAGCGCCGTGCCACGGCGCTGGACCATGGCCAGGACCTGGAGCACGCTGTCGTGGATGTCCCGGGCCAGCCGCTCCCGTTCGCGGGTCGCCGCCTCGATCTGGAGGGCGCGGGCGAGGGTGCGCTCACTGGCGCGGGCGACCTCGACGACATAGCCGATGGCGATGCTCGCCACGCAGACCAGCAGGACGTTGTGCAGCGTGGACCGGTAGAACGAGTTCTGCTCGACGAAGTTGGCGATGCCGACCAGCACCGAGGCCAGGGCGCCCCAGCGCCAGCCGCCCTTGATCGCGAAGGCCAGCACGGGCCCCGCGACCCAGATGGAGGGCAGCGTCGGCCCGACCTCGTCATAGGCGTCCACATAGCGCGACAGCAGGATGCCCCCGACCGCGAAGGCGAGGTCCACGGCGAGGAAGGGCCTGGTGCACCGCCGGGCCGAGGAGACCTTGGGGAGGGTGGCGAAGGTCCACACCGCGAGCGCTGCCAGATAGGCGCAGCCCAGCGCCGGGTGGGCGTTGTCCTCGTACTCCAGGGCGAACACGACGATCGCGTACACCAGCGTCAGGATCCGGTAGCCCGTCAGGGCACGCCACAGCGGCTGCTCCACGGACATCTTCATCGCCATGCTGCCGCCCCGCCCCCTGGTCCCGCCTGGTCCCGCCCGTGCGCGGTCACCGCCCGTGTGCGCCGGTGCCGCGCTGCCGCCCGGCGCCGCCCCGCCTCGGGCTACGCCGCCTTCCCGCCCTGCTGCTTGCCGTCGTCCGGGGAGTCCGGCTCCGGTTCCGGCCCCGCTCCCGGTTCCGGTTTCGCCGCCGTGGAACGGCCCGCCCGCTCAGCACCCCGCTCCGCGGCCTTCTCCTCCTCGGCCCGCTTCTTCGCCGCCTCCGCGATCTGCCGCTTGGCGGCCGTCGCGTAGATGTCGACGTACTCCTGGCCGGAGAGCTTCATGATCTCGTACATGACCTCGTCGGTCACCGAGCGCTGGATGAAGCGGTCGTGGTCCATGCCCTGGTAGCGGCTGAAGTCGAGCGGCTCGCCGATCCGGATACCGGGGCGCATCAGCTTCGGCACGACCTTGCCGGGGGGCTGGATCTTCTCGGTGTCGATCATGGCCACCGGGATCACCGGAGCCCCGGACCGCAGCGCCACCCTGGCCAGGCCGCCGGGCTTGCCACGGTAGAGGCGGCCGTCGGGAGAGCGCGTGCCCTCCGGATAGATGCCGAACAGCTCGCCGCGCTCCAGCACCTCAAGACCGCTCTTGATCGCCGCCTCGCCCGCTCCACGTCCGCCCGAACGGTCCACGGGCAACTGCCCGACGCCCTTGAAGAAGGCGGCCGTCAGCTTCCCCTTCACCCCTGGGGAAGTGAAGTACTCGGCCTTGGCGATGAAGGTGACCTTGCGGTCGAGCACCGCTGGCAGGAAGAAGGAGTCCGAGAAGGAGAGGTGGTTGCTGGCAAGGATCGCGGGCCCCTCGGCGGGGATGTTCTCCAGCCCCTCGACCCAGGGACGGAAAGCGAGCTTGAGCCCGCTGCCGACCGACAGCTTCATCGCTCCGTAGAACAACCGACAACCTCCTGTATCCGACGGGCACGACCCTATCTCGCCACCCGGCACGGCCGCCCCCGTAGGGAGCCCTGGCAGCGGCAGCGGGAGCTACCCGGTGACGGGGCGCGCGCGTAGGGTGGCAGCACCTCGCCCGTCCGGGGCGCACCCGCGTCACGGGGGGCCGTGGCCGATGACCGGCCGCCGACGAACGACTGCCGACGACCGGCGTCGACGACCAGATGGAGGCCCAAGGTGCCCGTACTCGCCGGAGCCGAGCCGATGCGTCACGACGGTTCGGAGGTGGGAGTCCTGCTGTGCCACGGCTTCACGGGCACGCCGCAGTCGCTGCGCCCCTGGGCCAACTATCTGGCGGCGCGCGGCCTGACCGTCTCGCTGCCCCTCCTGCCCGGACACGGCACGCGCTGGGAGGACCTCGCGGTGACCGGGTGGCGCGACTGGTACGCCACCGTGGACCGCGAGCTGCGGCAGCTCGGCGAGCGCTGTGAGCAGGTCTTCGTCTGCGGCCTCTCCATGGGCGGAGCCCTGGCCCTGCGCCTGGCGGCGCGGCACGGCGAAGCGGTGAGCGGCGTCGCCGTCGTCAACCCGGCCGCGACCTTCCCCAGGCTGGAGGGCCTGGCGCTCCCCGTGGGGCGCTTCCTGCTGCGCTCGGCGAAGGGGATCACGTCCGACATCGCCAAGGAGGGCTCCTGGGAGGTGGGTTACGAGCGGATGCCGACGCACGCCGCGTACTCGCTGAGGGACTTCTTCCGGGTGGTGCGCCGCGAGCTGCCCCAGGTGACGCAGCCCCTGCTGGTCCTGCACAGCAGGACGGACCACGTGGTCCCGCCGTCGGACTCCGCGCTGATCCTCGGCTCGGTCTCGTCCACCGATGTGACGGAGACTGTCCTGGAGCGCAGCTACCACGTGGCCACGCTGGACCATGACGCGGAGCGCGTCTTCGCGGACTCGTACGGATTCATCACCCGGCTCGCAGCGAGGAAGACGGCAGGCAAGTGACGGAGCGTAACCCGGACGCGGAGCACGGCGACGACGACGGCCCCCGCGGCCAGCGGGGCGGGCCCCAGGGGCCCGAGGGACACGAGAATGCCGAGGACCGGACCGCGACGGGCCCTGCCGCGCCCCCGGAGCCGGGCACGACGCCGGGCGCGGCGAGCGGCACGGACGCGGCGAGCGGCACCGGCGCGGGCGCGGGCGCGGGCAACGGTGCGGGCGCAGCCAGCGGTACGGGCACGGACAGCAGCGCGAGCGCGGCGAGCGGCACGAGCGCGGACAGCAGCGCGGGCGCGGGTACGGACGGCGACACGGACGCGGGCAGCGGCACAGGCGCAGCGAGCGGCACAGTCAACGGCACCGACAGCGGCGCGGGCACCGGCACGGGCACCGGCAGCGGCACGGGCGCCGACAGCGGCACGGACGCGGCGAGCGGCACAGGCGCGGGCACAGGCAACGGCACGGACGCGGGCGCGGGCGCGGGCAGCGGCAGTTCTGCGGATGAGGCGGCCGAGAAGCCCGGGGACGCCGAGGGCGGCGGTCCGAACCGGCGTGGGGAGGTCTCGTTGCCGGAGGACGAGGAGGCGGCGTGGGCGGCGATCGTCGCCGCGTACGGCGAGGAGCCAGCCGAGCCGGGCGGCTCCGCCTCCGAGGGCCAGGGGCAGGGCCAGGGCGGCGACCGCAGGGAGCCCGACGGCGACACCCTCACCAAGCAGCGCCCCGACCCGGCGGACGGCGGCGACGGGAGCGGCGAGTCCCCCGTGCGCAGCTTCACGGTCTACGCGGCGGGCACGGGCCCGCGCGACTGGGAGACGCCCGAAGAGGGCGAGGACGAGGGCCACTTCGTGCCGCCCGAGCCGCCGCCGCTGCCGGACGCCGACGTGACCACCAAGTTCGCCTGGCTCGCGGTCCTCGGCGGCCCGCTGCTGCTGCTCG
Source organism: Streptomyces sp. NPDC054796 (assembly GCF_053611545.1). Lineage (NCBI taxonomy): Bacteria > Bacillati > Actinomycetota > Actinomycetes > Kitasatosporales > Streptomycetaceae > Streptomyces > Streptomyces sp. NPDC054796. Next base: position 58,476 of record NZ_JBSHAO010000014.1, read on the forward strand.
GGACCATCCTGCTCCAGCAGGACATGACGTGGTGGATCGTGACCCTGGGCGTCGGCGGCTTCCTGGGCGGCTTCGGCACCCTGGTGGCCAGGATGCGGGACGGCCGTGACGACGACGACTGGGACGACCCCGGCCGCGGCGCTGTCGTCTGAGCCCTCCCAGGGAGGCCCCGGAAGCCTCCCGGAGGGCTATGCGGCGGGCACCCGCAGCGCGGCCAGCACCGGCAGATGGTCCGTCGCGGCCCGCAGGTCCTCGGCTGTGACGCCCGCCAGCCCGTACGGCACCCCGCACCCCAGCACCTCGACGCCCTCGGACGCGAGGACCGCGTCGATGCGCTGGTGGGGGTCGCGGGGCGTCGACGTGTACTCGCCGCCCCATGGCTTGGCCGCCCAGCCGTCCTGGAGCGCGGCGGACAGCCTGCGGAAGCCACGGCCGCCCGGACGGTCGTTGAGGTCGCCCGCCGCCACCCGGTACGGGGTGTCCATGGTGGCGAGCTGGTCGAGGAGGGCCCCGGCCTGCGCGTAGCGCTCGTCCTTCTGGAGGCTCAGATGGCAGCTGAGGACCCCGAGCCTGGCCGAGGGCCCGAAGCGCAGCTCGGCGGTGGCGAAGCCCCTGCGGTGGAGTCCGGGCGTGCGCGGGAGGAGCACGTCCTCGGTCCGCTCGACGGTCGCCCGCAGCGTGGCCATGATCATCGGCCCCGTGGCCGTGGCCCCGCCCGTCACGTAGACCATGTCCGTCTCGCGGGCGAGGCGGGCCGCGTGCTTGCGCCAGCGGAAGAAGCGCGGCGCCTCCTGGACGCAGACGACGTCGGGGGCACATGCCCGGATCACCCGGGCGAGCGCCCCCCTGTCGTCGCGCAGGGAGCGGATGTTGTAACTGAGCAGGCGCACCACGGCCGAACCGTCGGGTTCGGTGGTGGAGGCGGGCAGATCGGCGAGTGTCATCGGCTCGGCTCACGCTCCTCGACGCAGCTCTCCGGGTGGATTCCTCGGTGCCTCGGTGCAGACCCCGGTGACTCGGTGACACGGCACGCCTGACGGTCCCGCGACGGGTCGCGGCGGGTCCGCCAGGCGTGCGCGGCCCCACGAACCCCGCGGACGGGGCCCATGCGGTGCTGTTCGGTGCTATTTGGTGCTGGTCCGGCTCAGCCGCTCAGCCCTGGCGTGCCAGGTCCGCGACGCCCACCATGCCCGCCTTGCCGCCCAGTTGGGCGGCGAGCACCTCGGCGTGCGGGCGCCAGCGGCTGCCGACGAGCCAGCGGCGGTACGACTTGCGGATGGGGTCGAGCACGAGATCGCCCTCGTCCGAGACACCGCCGCCGACGATGAAGGCGCCGGGGTCGAAGAGGGAGGCCAGATCGGCGAGACCGGCGCCCGCCCAGCGGGCCAGCTCACGGAAGGAGTCGATGGCGACCGCGTCGCCCTGCCTGGCCGCCTCGCTGATGTGCTTGCCCTTGACGCCCTCGGGGGTGCCGTCGCCGAGACCGAGCAGGATCTCGGCGGCCTCCGGGGTGGCCGTCGCCCGCTGCTGTGCGTAGCGGACGAGGGCGCTCCCTGACGCGTACTGCTCCCAGCAGCCCTGGTTGCCGCAGCCGCAGAGCAGGCCGTCCGGCACCATCCGGATGTGGCCGAACTCCGCCGCGACGCCGAAGCGTCCGCGGTGCAGCTTGCCGCCGGTGATGACGCCGCCGCCGAGCCCCGTGCCGATGGTGATGCAGACGACGTCCTCGTGGCCTGTGCCGACGCCGAACTTGTACTCGCCCCAGGCGGCGGCGTTCGCGTCGTTCTCGATGATCACCGGCAGGTCGATACGCTGCTCGACCTTGTCCTTGAGCGACTCGTGGCGCCAGCTCAGGTTCGGCGTGAAGAGCACCGTGGCGCGCTTGTCGTCGACGTAGCCGGGAGCGCCGATGCCGACGGCGTCCACCTCGTACTCGGCACTGGCCTTGCGCACCGCGTCGGCGATCGCGTCGATGACGTCGTCCGCCGTGGGCGGGGTGGGCACCGTGCTGGTTTCGAGGATGGTGCCCTCCTCGTCGACCACCCCGGCCGCGATCTTGGTGCCGCCGATGTCGACGCCGATAGTGAGTCCCATGTGTCCCTCAGTTATTCGGTCGAACCCCGCTGTGGACCACCGTACCGGAGGGGGGTTGTGTGCCGTGGCCGTGTCCGGCCGTGCGGGCGCCCGTATCGGAGGCCGCCGCGCGTCGCCGGGCCTTCACAGGGCCGTCACCGCCGCTCCGTCGCGACGTCACCGTCCCGTCGCCAGATCGTCGCCGTGCCCCTGGGGCCGATGGGGTGGACGAGGTGGTCAGAAGTGGTCGGAGTGGTCAGGAGTGGCCGGGGCGGTCCACGCCGCCCGCGCCCCACGGGTCGTCGGGGCCGCCGTCGTCGGGCGTGCTCCCGCGCCCCTTCCCGGGCTCGCCCGGCTCGGGCTCCTTGTCGAGGTCTATCCGCTCGGGGCCGCCGCGCGCGGTGCCCCGCTCCCCCGCACCCGCGCCCGCTTCCGTACCGCCGCCGGAGCCGGTGCCGGAGCCGGGCTCGGCGGTCCAGCGGTGCTCGGCCTCGTGCACGGCGGAGTGGTAGGCGGCGAGCAGTTCGTTGCCCGCGGCGGCGAGGTGCCCGAAGAACTGCGGGTTCCGCTCGACGACCGGCTCGATCGCGGCCTTCGCCTGCGCGATCAGCTGCTGGGCCACTCCCTGCGCCGCCGCCGAGGCCGCCGCGTTGCCCAGCGGCCCGCCGAGGCCCGAGAGCCGCTCGGACACGGCGTCGGCGAGGCGCCGCAGTTCGTCGGCCGCGTTGGTGGGCGGCGCGCCGTACTGGGCACGGCGGCGGGCCTTCTCTGCGGCGAGGTCCTCTTCACAGGCCGTGGCCCACGCGTCCGCGTCGGGCCTGGAGGCCCGCTCCTCGGAGGGGCGCTCGGCTGCTTCGCTCATTGCGGGCTCCTACGGAGGCGGGAAGGGAGTGCTACGGACAGGACGGAACGGTGCGGAACAGGTACGGCGGCCCGGGTCCCCGGTCCTGATTCGACGTTACCCGAACGGACGCACAGCGTTGAGGTTCCCGATGCCCCGATGCCCCGGTGCCCCGGTGCCCGATGGCTCAGCGCGTGGGCCACAGGTCAGGGTCGGGCACGAAGCGCACCCGCAGTTCGCCCCGTTCCAGCGCGGCACCGGTGACGCGGCAGCGGCGCAGCGCCGACGGCAGTGGCAGCACGCGCCGGTAGGGCCCCGTACCGACGACCAGTTCGTCCCCGCGCCGCACGAGCCCCAGCTCGTCCTTGCGCGCGCCCGGCAGCGGCAGCACCCACACGAGCAGCCCCTCCGCACCGAGCCGGTCCTCGACCCGTCCGACGACGGGCGCGGGCGCTTCGGATGTCCGCGAAGGAGAAGTCGCGTCCGGAACCGTCGCGTCCGGAACCTTCGCATCCAGCCCCGTACCGCCCGGCTCCGTGCCGCCCAGCTCCGTCGCGAGCAGGGCGAGGTCCGCCGTGCCGCGCGGGTCGTGGCCGAGGTGGGGCAGCTCGGCCAGGACGACACCGTCCGCCTCGCACTCCTCGCGCATCTCCTTCAGCGCGGCCTGCTGGCCGCCGGAGAGCGCGGCCAGCCAGTTGTCCGAAGAGCCGGTGGGCAGCAGGCGGTTGGCGACGAGCGTGTCGATCCGCAGCCCGTGGAGCGCGAGCCCGGCGCGCGCCGAGCGCAGCGCCTCGGCGGCGAGCGGCCCCGGCTCGGCGACGAGGCGTACCGAGGTCGCGGCGGATTCCACGGCACGCTGGACCCGCGCGAGCCCCTCGTCCCAGCGCGCGGTCGCCGCGTAGAGCCACTGCGCGGGCATCGGGACACCGGCCAGCTGCGCCAGCATCGGGCGCAGCGCCCGCGCGGCCTGCCGCTCGGGCGGCACGAGGCGCCGCAGATAGCGGCGTGCCCGCTCGGGCAGCGCCAGTACGGCCAGCGCGCGCGGCGTGGGCGGCATGTCGACGACGACGGTGTCCCACTCGCCGGTGGCGTGCGCCGCGCCCAGGACCCGCAGCAGTGCGAACACGTCGGCGCCGGGCAGTTCCGTCAGCTCGTCCTCGTCCAGCGCGTCGGAGCCCAGCATCTCCAGCGCGGTCCTGCCCTGCTCCTGGAGCGCGACGGCCCGTTCGCGGAACTCCGCGCCCTCGTCGACGCGCGCCGCCCACAGCCCCTCGGCCACCCGCGCCGAGCGCGCGAGCGAGAGCGGCGCGGGCGACGGCGAGGGGGCCGTGGCCCCCTCGCCCGGCGCCGGAAGCGGCACGCCCAGTACCGCTTCCAGTGCGCGCGGCGCCTCCGCGCTCAGCAGCAGCGTGCGCCGCCCCTCGCGGGCCGCTGCCAGCGCCGTCGCCGCGGCCACCGTCGTCCGTCCCGCGCCGCCCTGCCCGGTCACCAGCACCGTGCGCGGCGCCGGGCCGTCGGCCGTACCGTCACCGGGCGGCCCTGAGCCGTCCTCGTCTCTCACGTCGTCCACGTCACCCGCGTCACCCGCGGGCTCAGCCTTTGGCGGGGCCGGCGCCGGTACCGGTGCCGGAGTCCGCCGTCCCGCCGCCCGACTCGACGCGCTTCTTCAGCCCGTCCAGCGCGCGGTCGATGATGACCTTCTCCGCCTTGCGCTTGATCATCCCGAGCATCGGGATCTTGACGTCGACGGTGAGCTGATAGGTGACCTCGGTGCGCTCGCCGCCCGCGAGGGGCGTGAGGCTGTAGACGCCGTCCAGCGCGCGCAGCATCTGGGACTTGACCAGCGACCACCGCACCTCGTGCGCGCCGATCCACTCGTAGGCGAGGGTGTGCTCGTCCTTGATGGCCCCGGCGTCCAGGAGCAGCCGTACCTGTTCGGCGCGGCCCGCCTGGTCCTCGGACAGCACCTCGGCCTCCTTCACCTCGCCGGTCCACTCGGGATAGCGCGGGAAGTCGGAGATCACCCCCATGACGGCGGCGGGCGCCGCCTCAATGGTGATGCTTGAGCTGGTGTGTTCCGCCATCGCCGTGGCTCCTCCAAATGCTCCGCCGGTCCGTGCCGCACCGCCCGGAGCGTCGCCGCCGCTTGTCACTGCCGTCATCTGCGAGGAAGGCTACCGCGCGGCCATGCCCCGCCCTCGACCGCTCCACCCGGGCCCGCGGCCCCAGGTGCGCCGCCTCAGCCGTCTCACCACTCCAGCACCCACGGGGTCCCGGTGGCGGCGAAGTGCCCCACGTTCACGCACTCCGTCGCGCCTATCCGCATCCGGGAGTGCAGGGGCTGGTGCACGTGCCCGAAGAGGTGGAAGCGCGGCTGCACGGCGCGGACCGCCTCCAGGAGCGCGGGGCTGCCGCGCTCGAAGCGGCGCGCGACGGTGTCGTAGCACAGCTCGGGGACCTCGGGCGGGATGTGCGAGCACAGCACGTCGACCTCGCCGAGCGCGGCGATCTTCGCCGCGTAGGTCTCGTCGTCGATCTCGTACGGGGTGCGCATCGGCGTGCGCAGGCCGCCGCCGACGAAGCCGAACCGCCACCCGCCGATGTCCGCCGTCTCCCCGTCCAGGACGGTGGTACCGGGGCCCGCGTACTCGGGCCACAGGGGCGGCATGTCGACATTGCCGTACGTCGCGTACGTCGGGGCCGGGAAGGCCGCGAACAGCTCGGCGTACTGCTTGCGCACGGCGGCCTCCGTGGCGGCCCTGCGGTCGATGCCCGCCCACAGCTTCGCCGACAGCTCGCGCGCCTCGTCGAAACGGCGCGCGGTGCGCAGTTCCACGATCCGGTCGGCGTTGGCCTCGCCGAAGAGGTCGGGGAAGATGCCGCGCGAGTGGTCGGCGTAGTCGAGGAACAGGATGAGATCTCCCAGGCAGACCAGCGCTTCGGCCCCGTCGCCCGCCTTCGCGAGGTCCCGGCTGTTGCCGTGCACATCGCTCACTACGTGGACTCGCATGGCCACACCCTAGATCGGCCGGGGACGGCACCGGGAGGGCGCCGGAGCAGGCCGGGGACCCGCCCGGGCCCTGCGCGCGACCGGCCCGTGACCGGCGCGCGGGCCGGTCGGGAGGCGGGCACGTGAGGGGGCTGTGGCCGGGCGGGGCACGGGCAGTGGAGGTGCGGCCTCGGTTACTTCCCCGTCGCCAATGGCCTGGACTAGGCTGCCGCACAGCAGCCCCGAGGCATGTGACGCACAAGACAATGCGGCGTCACCCCCTATCCCCACGGCTGTACCGATGGGTAACGTCCGGGCCGTCAATCTTTCAAGATCCCCCACTGGTCTTGGACCGAGCCAATGGAGGCCGCCCCTCGATGGCCTCCATGTCCGGCGCCGACGAGGAGCAGCAGTCTTGCGCGAGTTCAGCCTTCCGGCCCTCTACGAGGTCCCCGCAGACGGAAACCTGACGGATCTCATCCGCCGTAACGCTACTCAGCACCCGGACGTTCCCGTCCTCGCGCGCAAGCGGGACGGGCGGTGGGAGGACATCACAGCGGCCGCGTTCCTCGACGAGGTCCGCGCCACCGCGAAGGGCCTGATCGCCGCCGGTGTCCAGCCCGGTGACCGCGTCGGGCTCATGTCGCGCACCCGCTACGAGTGGACGCTCTTCGACTTCGCGATCTGGAGCGCGGGCGGCGTCACGGTGCCGGTGTACGAGACAAGTTCGCCCGAGCAGATCGCCTGGATCCTGGGCGATTCGGGCGCCGTCGCCGCCCTCGTCGAGACCGAGGACCACCTCAAGGCCGTCGAGTCGGTGCGCGACCACCTGCCGGCGCTCGCGCACGTGTGGCAGATCGAGACGCCCGCGCCGTCCGAGGGCGCGGTCCACCGGCTGATCGCGGAGGGCGCCGGGGTCAGCGACGCGACGGCCGACGAGCGCGGCTCCGTCGCCAACGCCGACTCCCCCGCCACCATCGTCTACACCTCGGGCACCACGGGCCGCCCCAAGGGCTGCGTGCTCACGCACCGCAGCTTCTTCGCGGAGTGCGGCAACGTCGTCGAGCGGCTGCGGCCCCTGTTCCGCACGGGCGAGTCCTCCGTGCTGCTCTTCCTGCCCGTGGCCCACGTGTTCGGGCGGCTGGTGCAGGTCGCCGCGGTGATGGCGCCGATCAAGCTGGGGCACGTCGGGGACGTCAAGACCCTCACCGACGAGCTGGGCTCCTTCCGGCCGACGATGGTCCTCGGGGTCCCGCGCGTCTTCGAGAAGGTCTACAACTCGGCCCGCGCCCAGGCCCAGGCGGGCGGCAAGGGCAAGATCTTCGACAAGGCCGCCGACACCGCCATCGCCTACAGCCGCGCCCAGGACGACCCGTCGGGCCCGTCGCTGAAGCTGCGGTTCCAGCACAAGGTCTTCGACCGCCTCGTCTACAGCAAGCTGCGCGCCGTCCTCGGCGGCCGTGCCACCCACGCCATCTCGGGCGGCGCGCCGCTCGGCGAGCGGCTCGGGCACTTCTACCGGGGCATCGGCTTCACCGTCCTGGAGGGCTACGGGCTGACCGAGTCCTGTGCCGCCACCGCGTTCAACCCCTTCGACCGGCAGAAGATCGGCACCGTAGGCCAGCCGCTGCCCGGCTCGGTCGTGCGGATCGCGGACGACGGCGAGGTGCTGCTGCACGGCGAACACCTCTTCACCGGCTACTGGAACAACCAGCAGGCGAGCGAGGAGGCCCTGTCCGACGGCTGGTTCCACACCGGCGACATCGGCACCCTGGACGCCGACGGGTACCTCGCCATCACCGGGCGCAAGAAGGAGATCCTGGTGACGGCGGGCGGCAAGAACGTCGCCCCCGCCGTGATCGAGGACCGCATCAGGGGGCACGCGCTCGTCGCGGAGTGCATGGTGGTCGGCGACGGCCGCCCCTTCGTCGGTGCGCTGCTCACCGTCGACGAGGAGTTCCTGCCGCGCTGGGCCGACGAGCACGGCAAGAGCGGCCTCTCCCACCCCGAGCTGCTCGCGGACCCCGAGCTGCTCGCCGAGTTGCAGGGCGCGGTCGACGACGGGAACGCGGCGGTCTCCAAGGCGGAGTCGGTGCGCAAGTTCCGCGTCCTGAGCACCCAGTTCACGGAGGAGTCGGGGCACATCACGCCCTCGCTGAAGCTGAAGCGGGGCGTGGTCGCGAAGGACTTCGCCAACGACATCGAGGCGCTCTACGCCTCCTGAGAGCGCCACAGGGCCCAGGGCCCACGCGCCGCACCCATGACCCGTGACCCGGGCGCGGACCCACAGGATCCCCTTCCGTGGTGGGCCCACGCCCGGGTCACGTCATACGCCCGGGTCACGCACGTCACAGCAGGGCGCGCAGCTTCTCCGCCAGCAGGTCCCAGCGCCAGCGCTCCTCCACCCAGGCACGGCCGCGCTCGCCCATGCGGGCGCGCAGCACGGGGTCCTGGAGGAGGGTGACGATCCGCTCGGCCGCCTCGCCGGGCTCGCCGCCCCGCACGACATAGCCGGTCTCGCCGTCGAGCACCGCGTCGGGGGCCCCGCCCGAGTCGCCGGAGACGACGGGGAGCCCCGTCGCCGACGCCTCCAGATAGACGATGCCGAGCCCCTCCACGTCCAGGCCGCCCCTGCGCGTACGGCAGGGCATGGCGAACACGTCGCCCGCGCCGTAGTGCGCGGGCAGCTCCTCCCAGGGCACGGGGCCGGTGAAGCGCACGGAGTCGGCCACTCCGGTCTCCGCCGCCAGCTTCTCCAGGTCGGCGCGGTAGGGGCCGCCGCCGACGATCAGCAGCACCGCGTCCGGCACCTCTTCGAGGACGCGCGGCAGGGCGCGGACGAGGGTGTCCTGCCCCTTGCGCCGGACCAGCCGCGAGACGCAGACGACCACGGGCCGCTCGGTGAGGCCGAGCCGCTCGCGTACCGCGTCGCCGCCCGAACCGGGGTGGAAGGTCTTCTCGTCGACGCCGGGCGGCAACTGCGCCATGCGGGCCGCCGCCTCGGGGGTGAGCGCGCGGGCGATGCGCGAGCGGGTGTACTCGCCCAGATACGTGATCGTGTCCGTGCCCTCGCCGATCCGCCGCAGCAGCCCGCGCGCGACGGGGAGCTGCGCCCAGCCCGCCTCGTGGCCGTGCGTCGTGGCGACCAGGCGCCGCGCGCCCGCCCTGCGCAGCGCGGGCGCCATCAGGCCCAGCGGCGCGGCGGCGCCGAACCAGACCGAGCGGCAGTCGTGCTCGCGCAGCAGCTCGACCGCGCGACGGGTGACCCTGGGCGTCGGCAGCAGCATGGTCGTGCGGTCGCGCACGACGGTGAACGGCTGCTCGGCGTCGAAGCGCGCCGTGGCCTCCGCCCCCTCCCTGCCGCGCTTCCAGGTGGAGGCGTAGACGACGACCTGGGAGGGGTCGAGACGCAGCGCCATGCTGTGCAGGAACGCCTGGATGCCGCCGGGGCGGGGCGGAAAGTCGTTGGTGACGATCAGGGTCTTGTCCATCGCCGCCGACAGTACCCGGTGGCTGTGGGCCGTGCTCCGGGCCTCTCCGGGGGCGCACGGGGGAGGCGGCTGCGCCAGGAGGGGGCTCCGGCACGGAGCGCCGGGCGCCCGCGTGGCCTCCCACGCGCCCCACCGGGCATGATGGACCGTCGGCACAGAACACACGAGCGGTGAGGCGGGCGGACCGGCATGGCCGAGGGCGGCGGGGACCATCGGACACCAGAGGCGGAGGCCGACGAGCCGCCGACGGACGCGGACCGGTCCGCGGACCACGGCGCCGGCCGGGACAGACGCCACGAGGAAGAGGCCGAGGCCCTGGACCACGGGCACGAGCGCGGGCACCGTCGTGGCGGGCTCGCCGCCGCCGTCGCCGTCTGGGCCGCCACCCGCGCCGTCCTGCTCCTGTGCGTCTTCAAGGTGTTCACGCTGCCCGGACCCGACGTCACGAGCGACATCTCCGTCATCTACCGCGGCTGGTTCGAGGTCCTGCGGAGCGGGACCTTCCCGTTCGACGACGTCACCTGGCAGTACCCGCCCGCCGCCGCGCTCGCCGTCCTCTCCCCCGGCGCGCTGCCGCTGGACTACGCCTCCGCCTTCTTCGTGCTGGCCTGCGCCACCGACGCCGTGGCCTTCGGGCTGCTGCTGTACGGGGGCGCCCGTCCCGGCGGGCGCCGGGCCGGGGCCTGGGCCTGGGTCGCGGGCGTGCCCCTGCTCGGGCCGACCGCGTACGCGCGCTACGACCTGATGGTCACCGCCGTCGCCGTCGCCGCGCTGCTGGCCGCGGCGCGGCACCCCCGCGCTGCGGGCGCGCTGGCCGCCTTGGGGGCGATGCTGAAGGTGTGGCCGGTCCTGGTGCTGCTGGGGATGCCGCGCGGGCGGTGGACCCGCCGCTCCTGGGTGACGGCGCTGGTCACGGTCCTCGCACTCTCGGCCGCCTTCGTCGCCGCCATGCCGGGCGCCTTCGCCTTCCTGGGCTTCCAGCGCGACCGCGGCACGGAGGTCGAGTCGCTGGGCTCCCTCGTCTTCCACGTGGCACGGCACTACGGCTGGGAGGGCCAGGTGCTGCTCAACTACGGCTCCGTGGAGTTCCTCGGCCCCTACGTCAACGTCGTCAGCGACGCCGCCCTCCTGCTGACGGCGCTCGCCTTCGGCTGGCTGCTGCTGTGGCGGCTGCGCGCCGTGGAGTGGCACGCGAGCACGACGGCGGACGCCGCGCTGACGGCGGTGCTGCTGTTCACGACGACGAGCCGGGTGATCTCCCCGCAGTACATGATCTGGCTGGTCGGCCTCGCCGCCGTCTGTCTGACGGTGCGCGGCAGCCGCCAGACCGTGCCGGCGCTGCTGGTACTGGTGGCGACGGGGGTGACGCTGCTGGAGTTCCCCCTGTGGTTCGCGCACGTCGTCGCGAGCGACTGGCGGGGCATCTTCGTCCTGTCCCTGCGCAACGGCCTGCTCGTCGCCGCCTCGCTCCTCGCCTGCGCGGGCCTGTGGCGCGCGACCGTGCCCCGGCGCGGGGCGCGCGAGGCCGGTGCTGACGGCTCCGGGGAGCCCGTCACGACAGCTCCTGGCGCACATACGCGCGCCACTGCCGCGTGAACTCCCCCTTCGTCACCCCCAGCACCTCGCGCAGCGCCCCGTCCACGCCGGTCCCGTCGCCCTCGTGCTTCTCCTCGCCCCGGCCCGTCCGCAGATACAGCTCCATCAGGCGCCCCTCGCCCCACCGTTCCGCGACCATGCGGCAGGCCAGCCAGCCGCCCTCGTAGGCGCGGCCCAGTGCCTCGGGGTCGCTGCCGAAGCGGAAGTCCGCGTCGTCGGGCAGGGCGCGGGGCGCGTCGTCCGTGCGGACGGTGCGGGCGAGTTCGGGGGCCGCCTCCTGGGGCGTACGGGACGTGCCGCGGTAACCGGCCCAGTCGGCCAGGCCCTCGGACAGCCACAGGGGGGTCGCGTCGGAGGTGTGGGCCCGGGTGGCGACGTGGACGGTCTCGTGGGTCATCACGACCTGCCGCCCGTCCTCGCTGAGCAGCCCGTACGCGTCCGGGTTGACGACGACGCGGTCGGCGGGCGCGTCCTCGGAGGCCCCCGCCTCGCCCGTCGTGACGGCGGCGATGCCCTGGTACGAGGAAGCGGGCGCCTTCAGCAGCTCCGCCATCCGCTCCAGCGACCCGGGCACCTCCACGACCACACGGGCCGCCCAGGAACGCGGCCACACGGCGTTCACGGCCGGTACGGCGCGGTCGGCGACCCGGGACAGGGCGCGCAGTTCGGAGCTGTCCCTTCCGACGCCCAGCACGAGGCTGTGCTCGCCGCGCACGGCGGTGACCCGGCCCTGGTCCCACAACTGGCGGTCGCCGCCGGAGAGCTGCGAGGAGACGTACCAGCGGCCGTCCTCGCGCGTGAAGGCGAAGCGCTCGGTCGCTGTCACCGGGGAGTGGTCGTAGCCGCGCAGCCGGTAGCGCAGCTCCACGTCGGCCTCGGCGCGCGCCGCCGCCCCGTCGTAGCCCTCGGAACCGCCGGAGCCGCCGGAGCCCCCGCCCGTGTCCCGTACCCGCGTGATCCGGTACGACCACGCGGCCAGGGGCAGCCGCTCCAGGTTCGCGAAGACGCGGCGCTGATCGGCGCGGTAGGCGTCGGCGCCCGGTGCGATGCCCGCCAGGTAGGCGCTCTCGTCCCCCGCGCGCACGGCCGTCGCCTGCGCGTCCAGCACGCTCTGGAGGCGGTCGCGCCACGCCGCGCCCTCGTCGGGGGCGCCGCCGCAGGAGCAGAGCCCCGCCAGCAGCGCGACGGCGAGCAGGGCACCCCGCCACCTGCCGGTCCCGCTTCTCCTGTGCACCCGAGCGCCCACACGCACGATCGTATGCGCAGCCGAAAGGGCCCCGGCCTGCGGCCGGGGCCCTGGAAGGTGTCGTCGGAAGCCCGGCTCAGGGCCTGGTGACCGAGGAGACCGGCATCATGTCGACGGGGTCGTAGCGCACTTGGGCGCCGGGGTAGGGCGCGTGCACCACCTGGCCGCCGCCGACGTACATGCCGACGTGGCTGGCGTCGTCCCGGTAGACCACCAGATCGCCGGGCCGCGCCTGGCTCATCGGGACCCGCTGCCCCGTCGCGCCCTGCGCCTGCGAGGTGCGCGGGATGGACGTGCCCGCCTGCGCGTACGCCCACTGGGTGAGGCCCGAGCAGTCGAAGGCGTTGGGGCCCGCCGCTCCCCACACGTACGGGGCGCCGACGACGGAGCGCACCGCGGCGACGGCCTTCGCCGCGCGGGCCGAGGACGCCTTGCCGCCGCCCGTGCCCGGGGCCTGCCCGTCCCCGCCACGCCCGTCGCCACGTCCGTCACCGCGCCCGCCGTCCCGGCCGCCGCCGCGTGAGGCGCGCTCGCGCTCGGCGCGCTCCTCCGGGGTGAGCCGGTTGAGGAGCTTCCTGGCCGCCGCGAGCTTCTCGCGCACCTCGTTCTTGCTCGCCTTCAGCGCCTTCTGCTGACGCTCCAGGCGGAGGAGCTTCCCGCCCGCCTCCTCCCGCTGCTGTTCCAGCGCGCGCCGGGCGCCGCCGAACTGGGCGAGCCGGTCCTCCTGGCGGCTGCTGATGCGGTCGAGGGTGGCCGCCTTGTCGAGGTAGCCGTCGGGGTCGGAGGAGAGCAGCAGCGTCACGGAGGGGTCCACGCCGCCCGAGCGGTACTGCGCGCCCGCCAGGGCGCCCAGCGCGTTCCGCAGCCGGTTGACCTTGGCCTGGGTCCTGGCGATCCGGTCCTGCGCGTGGTCGACCTGCTCGCGCAGCCGCTCGGTGCGCTCCGCCGCGCCGTTGAACTTCTCGGTGGCGGCCTCGGCCTGCTCGTAGAGGCGGTCGATACGGGAGTTGAGCGCTGGCCGCGAGACGGACGTCTGGTCGTCCCCGGGGCGCGGGGGCCCCGGGGGGGCGGGGGGGGGCGCCCCCCCCCCCCCCCCCCCCCCCCCCCCGCCCCCGGAACCGCGGGG